>CAMHGU010000130.1 GCA_946184715.1 uncultured bacterium
GGCTTGCGCCGCTGCGTATAAACGGCTGATAGCCATTGTAATACACTAAAATTAATATACATTAGCGACGATATGAGTCAAGAGATATACGATCCTGATATGATCGACCGGCCGGCCGCGAGCGACACGGCTTATAAAGGTATGGGCCCCGACCCCTACGCCGAGAAGAGTGAGCCGGCGGCGCCTCCGGCAAAGCCCGACGGGGTGCTGAAACGGATGTGGCGCGCGCTGCGCGGGTCGCATCTGCGTATGCTCTTCGGAGCCGCGCTGGGGCTGTTCGGGCTTTACACGGGCTGGTGCTTAGTGTCGTTTTTAAGCAACGGCGCTGCCGACCAGAGCGTGGTGCTCAACAACGCGGCGGCCGAGGTGGCACGGGCCGAGACCGCAATGATAAAGAACACGGGCGGCTCGCTGGGCGCGACCTGGGCCAATATGCTGTTTAATCAAGGCGTGGGCCTGGCCTCGTTTCTGCTGCCGCTATGGATGATACTGATAGGCCTCGGGCTTGTGGGGGTGAGGAAGATAAAGTTTTTCGCCACCACGTTCACGTGCCTGCTGCTGGCCATTGCCGTAGCGTTGCCGCTGGGCTACGTGTCGTTGGGTTCGTCGTCGCATATGCTCTTGGGCGGCAACTACGGGAAGTACGTGACGATGTTCCTGCGCAACTTCGTGGGCGATATGGGCACGATACTGATTTATGCGCTGGTGATTTTCGCGCTGATACTGCTGTGGTACCAGACGATAGTGAAGGCCCTGCGCCGCGCGCGTAAGTTGCTCAAGCGCCGTCCGGCCAACCCCGTCGATGACCACTCCGATGCACTTACCGAGGGACAGGCGAGCGGTTTCAGCGACGATGGCACCGACGTGTCATCGCCCGTGACTGAGATGCCGCTCGACACCACCACCGAGCCTATTGAGATGCAACCGGCCGACGCGGCCGCCGACGACGACAAGCCGGCGCGCCGACCCCGCGAGCGCAAGCCCAAGGACGAGGTTACCAGCGAGATACGTGAGGCCGACAGCGTGGAGAAAGCCGACCGCATCACGGTGCAGCCCTACGACCCCACCGGCGACCTCCCCGACTACAAATTCCCGAAGCCCTCGCTGATGAACGAGGTGCCGCCGCGCCGCATCACCACCGACCGCGCCGAGCAGGAGAGCAACAAGCAGCGCATCATTGCCACCCTGCGCAACTACGACATTGAAATCAAGCACATCGAGGCTACGGTAGGCCCCACGGTCACCCTCTTTGAGATTGTGCCCGCCGCCGGTGTGCGCATCAGCAAAATTAAGAACCTCGAGGACGACATAGCCCTGAGCCTTGCCGCTCTCGGCATCCGCATCATCGCGCCTATCCCCGGCAAGGGCACCATAGGCATCGAGGTACCAAATCGCAACCCCGAGATAGTGCCGATGCGAATGGTGATAGAATCGAAAGAGTACCAGGACACCAAGTGCGAGCTGCCCATAGCGATGGGTTGCACCATTTCCAATAAGGTGTTTGTGAAAGACCTCGCCAAGATGCCCCACCTGCTCGTGGCCGGCGCCACCGGTCAAGGTAAGTCGGTGGGTCTCAACGCCATCATCACCTCGCTGCTCTATAAGAAGCACCCCGCCGAGCTGAAATTTGTGCTCGTCGATCCCAAGATGGTGGAGTTCAGCCTCTATTCCAAGCTCGAGCGCCACTATATGGCCGAGCTTCCCGACCAGGAAGAGCCCATTATCACCGAGGCCGACAAGGTGCAGAACACCCTCAACTCGCTCACCATCGAGATGGACAACCGCTATATGCTGCTCAAAGACGCCCAGGTGCGCAGCATCAAGGAGTACAATGCCAAGTTTATCAACAGGCAGCTGTCGCCGGCCGACGGCCACCGCTATCTGCCTTATATCGTGGTGATTATCGACGAGTTCTCCGACCTCATAATGCAGGCCGGCAAGAACATTGAGATGCCTATAGCGCGCATCGCGCAGAAGGCGCGCGCCGTGGGTATGCACATGATTATCGCCACCCAGCGCCCCACCACCACGGTGATTACCGGTAACATCAAGGCCAACTTCCCCGGCCGCGTGGCGTTCCGCGTGTCGCAGATGATCGACAGCAAGACCATCCTCGACTGCAGCGGTGCGCAGCACCTGATAGGCCGCGGCGATATGCTCTTCCTCGACGGAGGCAAGATGGAGCGCGTGCAGTGCGCCTTTATCGACACGCCCGAGGTGGAGCGGATATGCGAGTACATCTACAGCCAGCCCGGCTACGCCCACCCGTATGAGCTGCCCGAATTTGTAGGCGACATAGAAGAGGGCAGCGCGGCCGCCGAGAACCTTGCCGACCGCGACCCGCTCTTCGAGGAGGCCGCCCGCTTCATCATCCAGGGCGACACCGCCTCGACCAGCTCGCTGCAGCGGCGCTACTCCATAGGCTACAACCGCGCCGGCAAGATAATGGACCAGATGGAGGCCGCCGGTGTGGTAGGCCCCGCCCTCGGCGGCAAGCCCCGCAAGGTGCTTCTCGACATCGTAGGCCTCGAGCAGATACTCGGCTCGTAAACCTTAGCCCTCACCACCCGTCAAATAATGCGAATGATGAAACGAATATCACTACCAATCGCGATAATGCTGCTGCTCAGCCTGAGCGCCGCCGCCGAGACCGCCGACCAAATCGTTGGCAAGGTGCTCGGCGCCCTCAATACCGGCAGCGTCACCGCCCGTGTGGCCATCACCGGCGGCGGCACCTCCACCTCCGGCACCATAGTGCTGCAGGGACGGTGCTTCAAAATCAACACTACGGCCGTGAAAGCTTGGTACGACGGCACCACCCTCTGGAGCTTCTCGCCGGCCACCGACGAGGTCAACGTCACCGAGCCTACGGCCGATGAGCTGCTCACCATCAGCCCCTACGCTATGGTGACCGCCTATCGCGGTGCTTTCACCGCCACGATAGCCTCGCGCAAAGGCTCCACGACCACCCTGCGCTTCACCCCCAAGAAGCGCTCAGGCATCAAAGAGGTGACGGCCACCGTAAGCACGCCCGGCTATCGCATCACCCGCGTGGTAATCACGATGACCAACGGCACGGCCTATACCACCACCATCAGCGGCTACACCACCGGCAAGGCCTATGCCGCCTCCACCTTCCGGTTCAGCCCCGGCGAGGTGCCCAAGGGCACACCCGTCAACGACCTGCGCTGACCCCTCCCCATTTCGCTAATCGACAAAACCTAACTATATGGCAACAGAACATATCAAAACGCTAATCATAGGCTCGGGCCCGGCAGGCTACACCGCCGGCATCTACGCCTCGCGCTCGGGTATCAGCCCGGTAATCTACGAGGGTCTGCAGCCCGGCGGCCAGCTGACCACCACTACCGACATCGACAACTTCCCCGGCTACCCCGAGGGCATCAACGGCTTCGAGATGATGGCCCAGCTGCGGCAGCAGGCTGAGCGCTTCGGCACCGAGGTGCGCAGCGGCTACGTCACCGCGGCCGATTTCGGCACGCGCCCCTTCCGCCTTACCATCGACGGCGCCACCGAGGTGACGGCCGATGCCGTAATCGTGGCCACCGGCGCCAGCGCCAAATATCTCGGCTTGCCCGATGAGCAGAAATATGCCGGCCAGGGAGTATCAGCCTGCGCCACCTGCGACGGTTTCTTCTATCGCAAGAAGACCGTGGCAGTGGTGGGCGGCGGCGACACAGCCTGCGAAGAGGCTTCCTACCTTGCCAACCTCGCCAACAAGGTCTATATGATAGTGCGCAAGGATTATCTGCGCGCCACCGAGGCGATGCGCAAGCGCGTGGAGGAGAACCCGAAGATTGAGATTCTCTTCAACACCAACACCGTGGGGCTCTTCGGCGACAACGGCGTGGAGGGCGCCCACCTGGTGCGCCACCGCGGCACCGACCGCGAAGAGGCGTTCGATATCGCCATCGACGGCTTTTTCCTCGCCATAGGCCACAAGCCCAATACCGACGTGGTGGCAGCTGCCGGAGTAGTTACCGACGAGGCCGGCTATATCCGCGTCGACGACCCTCACACGACCACCAACATCGAGGGCGTCTTTGCCGCCGGCGACTGCGCCGACCCCAATTATCGTCAGGCCATCAACGCCGCCGCGATGGGATGCCGCGCTGCCATCGATGCCGACCATTATCTGGCTGCTCATAATCTGAAGTGAGATGGTAAGGCACGTGGTAATGTTCAGGCTGGAAGGCTCGCCCGAGGAGGTGAGCTCGGCCGCCCGGCAGTTTAAGGAGGCTCTGGAGGCCTTGCCGGCAGTGATTGATGAGCTTGAGGCGATGGAGGTGGGCATCAACGCCAACCCCGCGGAGCAGTGGCACGTGGTGCTTACGGCCACGCTGCCCGATATGGCCGCTGTGGCCACCTATGCGGCCCATCCGGCCCACGTGGCATGCACCCGCCTCATCGCCGGAGTGAAGCGCGCCCGCGCTTGCGTCGATTACGAGCTATAGCAGCCCGGTATGGTGTCTGGGCTACTGAGAGCTCTGAGATATCTCAGAAACTAAGTCTTCTAAGATTCAGTCCTTTAGTCCTTTAAGTCAGTAGAAATTAATGTCGGGCTGGGGCTATGGCTCTTTCTCGGAGAGCTCGAGCCAGCGCAGCTCTTTAGCGTCGAGCAGCTCCTTCACCTCGGCATAGCGGCGCGAGGCGGCGTCGAAGTCGATGGCGCTGCCGTCGGGCATCGCTGTGGCCGTGCCGTTGAATACCGCTTCGAGCTGCCGGCGCTCCTCGTCGAGGGCGGAAATCTCGGCGGTCAAAGCCTCGTATTCCCGTTTTTCCTTGAATGTCAGGCGGCTGCGCTCGGTGTGGCGCGGCTTGTACTGCTCGCGCTTCGGCTCCTCGGCGTCGGGCTTGGAGGCGTGGGCGGAGCGCCATGCGCGATATTCGGAGTAGTTGCCCGGGAAGTCCTTCACGGCGCCCTCGCCCTCCATCACGAAGATGTGGTCAACGCAGCGGTCCATAAAGAAGCGGTCGTGCGACACCACAATCACGCAGCCCTTAAACTCCGTGACGTACTCCTCGAGAATCTCGAGCGTGACGATGTCGAGGTCGTTGGTCGGCTCGTCGAGGATGAGGAAATTGGGCTTGCGCATCAGCACGGTGGCGAGTTGCAGGCGGCGCAGCTCGCCGCCCGAGAGTTTGGCCACGTACTTTTGCTGGTCGGGCGGGCTGAAGAGGAAATGGTTGAGAAATTGGGCGGCTGTGTAGGAGGTTTTCTCGTCGAAGTGCACCACCTCGGCTATCTCGCGCGCGATGTCGATGACGCGCCGGCGGCTGTCGAAGGCGATGCTCTCCTGCCCGAAGTAGCCGAAGCGCACCGTGGTGCCTACATCGACGGTGCCGCTATCGGGGGCTACGATGCCTTGTATTATCTTGATGAGCGTGGATTTGCCCACGCCGTTGTGGCCCACGATGCCGAGCTTCTCGTATCGGGCGAAGATGTAGTTGAAGTCATCGAGAATCACCTTCGTGCCGAAGCGCTTGCTTACGTGGCGCGCCTCGAAGATTTTGTTGCCTATGTAGCCCGACTTGACGCGGAGCTGCAGCTTGCCGTCGTCGTATTGCGGTCGGGCTTGCTCGCGGAGGTCGTAGAAGGCGTCGATGCGGTACTTGGCTTTGGTGGCGCGGGCTTGCGGCTGGCGGCGCATCCAGTCGAGCTCACGCCGCAGGAGGTTGGCGGCGCGCTCGCGGCGGGCGTTCTGGGCTTCGAGGCGCTGTGCCCGCAGCTCGAGGTAGCGGTTGTAGTTGCCGTCGTAGCTGTAGAGGCGGCAGTCGGCAAGTTCGAAGATCTTGTTGGTGACGGCATCGAGGAAATAGCGGTCGTGGGTGACCATCAGCAGGGTGATACGGCTGCGGCTGAGATAGCGCTCGAGCCACTCTATGATGCCGATGTCGAGGTGGTTGGTGGGCTCGTCGAGCAGCAGGAGCTGCGGCTCGGCGGCGAGCAGCCGCGCCAGGGCCACACGCTTGGCCTGGCCGCCCGAGAGCGACAGGGTGGGCGCGTCGAGGTCGGTGATGCCGAGCTGGTCGAGGAGCTTGCGGGTCAGCTGCTCGCGCTCCCAATCGGTGATGCCGGCCAGGGCGGCCTCTATCACACTGAGGCCCGACGGCAGGGTGGGGCACTGCTCCAGGTAGCCCACGCGAAGGTCGGGCGCGAAGCGCGCCGTGCCGGAGTCTTCAGGCTCGCGCCCCGTGAGCACATTGAGCAGGGTACTCTTGCCGGTGCCGTTCTTGGCGATAAGGCCCACCTTGTCGCCCTCGCAGAGCACGAAGCTCACGTCGGCAAAGATCATACGGTCGCCGAACGACTTGGTGAGGTTATCTACTTGCAGATGTATCGATGCCATAGCGCTATTCAATGGTGCAAAGTTAATCAATCGCCGCCACATAGGCAACCGCCCTGG
>CAMHGU010000131.1 GCA_946184715.1 uncultured bacterium
CCGATGGTGTTGATGGCGAGCTTCACGTCGCTGGCCTTATTGTAGAAGTCGGTGATGTCGAAGTGGAGGCTGTCGCCGCTGATGTAATATGGGTCGAACCCTTTGGCGGGCTTGGCGCCCCGCATAGCGTAGAGGCCGGAGCCGTTGCGCAGCTGCACGTGTCGGCCTTTGACCACCCAATCGGGCGATGGCTGTTTTTTGGCGATGGTATCGACGGGAAACGCCACCTCGGGGTGCTCGGCGAGCCACTGCTCGGAGGGGTAGAAATAGGCGGCTTTGAGGCCATCGACGGTGAGGTCGTCGCAATCCACGGTGCAGCGGCGGGTATCGACCTTACAGTTGAGAGCCGAGGCGTTGCCTATCACGGCATCGAGCGAGTCTATGACCGGCAGCAGGTCCATGCGGTAGCGCACGTTGCTCAGCAGGGCCTTGCCGGCTTCGATGGTCCAATACTCGGAGGTGGTGTCGTCGCTGTGTTTCTTTCGGGTGGGGTCGTAGTGGAGGGTGACATCGCCGTCGGCTGCCGTGGCTTGCGCCACATTCACGTCGTTGCGGCCGAGGTCGATACGCGCGTCGGCCACATCACACGATTGCAGCTTGGCGCGAAGCGTCAGGGCCGAATCCTCGGTGACCATACGATAGAACCCCTCGCGAAGTGATGCCTTGCGCACGTTGATCTGCTTGTCGAGCAGCGGCAGCAGCTCCACGTCGGCTGTGAGCTGACGCGCCAGCAGCATAGTGTCGCGGTTGGCGTCGAGCACTTGCACGTCGGCGATATCTACGGCGAGCGGAAACTTGAGGTGGAAAGCGCCGATGCTTACGTCCCAGCCTGTGGCTTCCGACACTTTCTCGGCCACATAGTCCTTGACGATTGACTGTACGAACGGGATGTAGAGCGTGAAAGGCAGCAGTATAATCAGCAACAACGTCACTGCCACGGCAATGACACAGCGCTTCAGGGTCTTATTTATCGTGCCTTTTTCCACCAATGAATTTCAAAAATGAGCGCCTTTGCCGGCGGGCAAAACGTCTCAACCTTCAAAATTAATTGTTTTATTCGGGAAAATAGGCATCTCAGGCCGATTTTTTCAGCCAGTTGCGCAGTTTAGCGTTGAAATACCAGTGAAAAAGCGCCCAAGCGATGACTACGCCGACGCAATTTGCCACGAAATCGCGGATTTCGCCGTAGCGGCCTATCTCCATCGCTTCCTGCAGCACTTCAATCACACCGCCAAACACTACGGTGGAGGCTGCGATGGCGAGGCCGTTCTCAAGGCGCATACGATGCGGGAACCGATAGCGGGCCACGTCGAACCACAACACGGCAAGGAAGCCGCCGAACATCAGGGCGTGGGCGATGGCGTCGGCGCCGTTGAACGATAAGTCGGGGGGCAGCGGCAATGGATTAGGCGACAACGTAAGGTACAATATAGCGACGGTTGCCACTATAGTGGGGAGCCATTTGGGTAATTTATTTATCATAATAAAAACGAAAGTCTGAATCGCATAAACAACAACAAATCAGGCACAAAAGTAATCAAATTTCAGTTAACCTCAAAATTTGCGGGCGAAATAATGTGGAAATAATGCGGCTGAAACGGCTGCGGGTGGCGAAAAATGTGTAACTTAGCGTTATGATTGACTACCTATCGATAATCGACCGATACTATTGCGAGCAGCCGGAGCTGCGCGAACTGTTGCTGACACATAGCCGGCAGGTGGCTGCTTTAGCTGCCCAAATCATTGAGCGCAAGCACCTTAGCCTCGATAGCGACTTTGTGGAGGAGGCCGCGATGCTCCACGACATCGGGGTCGTCTATACCGACGCGCCCTCAATACTGTGCTACGGCAGCGAGCCGTATCTGCGCCACGGCATCATCGGCGCCGAGATGCTGGAGCGCGAGGGCCTGCCGCGCCACGCCCGCGTGGCCGCCACCCATATCGGCGCGGGACTCACCGCCACCGAGATTGAGGAGCAGGGCCTTCCGCTGCCGCCTCGCGACTTTTTGCCCGATAGCATCGAGGAAAAACTGGTGTGCTACGCTGATAACTTCTTCTCCAAGTCGCACATAGGGCCGGCGCGGACAGTAGGGCAGGTGAGGCGCTCGATGGCGCGCTACGGCGAGGGCACAATGTCGCGCCTGGAGGCTATGATAGCGATGTTTGAGTGACGGCCGAGCCCCTCGATTGCCGCCGCATTAGCAATTTTCAACATTCGTTTTGTTAATTTATAGGTGGAAATCCGCCCGATTGTTGTAATTTTGCAACTGCTTATAGACTGACAAGGCATTGAGACGCCATCGTATCTATATTCTACTCTTGGTAGCTGCAATAGTGGCGACCGTGGTGTCGCCCGGTGCGGCTGTGAGTCCTGTGAGGCGCGCGGGGCAGCAATCGTTGCGTGGTAGCGGCAAGCTCCGTAGCGACACCCCCGCGCGGCCCGACACCACCGCACGGCCCGACACACTGCCGGCGATAGCTCACGTAGCCGACACCCTTCGCGCCGACAGCATTGTCGATGCCGGACGCCGCGACAGCGTCGCACCGGCGCCCGACACCACGCGCCGGCGCCGCTTCGTAAAGGAGCAGGTCGACCTTGACAACACCGTGGAGTTCGCCGCCAAGGACTCGATAGTGCTCATAGGCCGCAACAACGCCTTTATGTATGGCAAAGGCGCCATAAAATACGGCGACATCGCCCTCGATGCCTCGCGCATCAAGATGGATATGAACACCAGCGTGGTGTATGCCATCGGGAGCACCGACAGCATAGGCGACCCCGTCGATGAGCCGGTGTTCAAGGACAAGTCGGGCGAGTACTCCTCCAAGACTATGCGCTACAACTTCCGCACCAAGAAAGGTTTCATCACCGATGTGGCCACGCAGCAGGGCGAAGGCTACCTCACCGGCGGCATCACCAAGAAGATGGAGAACGACGAGTTCTATATCAAGGACGGACGCTATACCACCTGCGACGACCGCGACGACCCCCACTTCTATTTCCAGATTACCAAAGGCAAGGTGCGGCCCAAGAAGAACATCACCACCGGCCCGGTGTATATGGTGCTGGCCGGCGTGCCGCTGCCCCTGGCCGTGCCGTTCGGCTACTTCCCTTTCAGCAACAAATACTCGTCGGGTATCATAATGCCCACCTTCGGCGAGGACTACAACCGCGGCTTCTTCGCCCGCGACGGCGGCTACTACTTTGCCATCAACGACAATATCGACCTGGCACTGACCGGCGAAATCTATAGCCGCGGCTCCTGGGGCATCACCGCCCACTCCAACTACGTGAAACGCTACCGCTTCTCCGGCTCGTTCGACGTCAGCTACATCACCACCGTGGAAGGCACCAAGGGCGACCCTGATTACTCCAAGCTCAAGAACTTCAAGGTGGCTTGGTCCCACACCCAAGACGTCAAGGCCAATCCCAACCTCAACTTCTCGGCCAGCGTCAACTTCACCACCTCGGGCTACACCCGCAACGATATGAACAGCTACTACAGCTCGGCCTTCACCGAGAACGCCAAGAGCAGCACCATCAACCTCACATATCGGGTGCCCAACTCCAAATGGACCCTCTCCACCAACGCCAACATCAGCCAGCGCACCCAGGACAGCACCCTGACCGTGTCGTTCCCCAACCTGACGGTCACAATGTCGCAGACCGCCCCATTCAAGCGCAAGAACGCCGTGGGCGCCGCCCGGTGGTACGAAAAGATTAAACTTTCATATACAGGTTACTTCCAGAACTCCCTCACTGCCAAGCAGAACCAGTTCTTCCGCAAGAGCCTCATCAAAGACTGGCGCAATGGTATCCGCCACACCGTGCCCATCTCGGCCACATTCACGGCGTTCAAATACTTCAACGTCACGCCCAACATCACCCTCAACGACCGTATGTACACCTCAAAGATTAAGCGCGCGTGGGACCCCAACGCCTCGGCCGAGGTGCTCGACACGGCCTATAGCTTCTACAACATCTTCGACTTCAACGTCTCGCTCTCGGCCGACACCAAGATCTACGGCTTCTACAAGCCGATGAAGTTCCTCGGCGATAAGGTAAGGATGATACGCCACGTGATGACGCCCTCCATCTCCTTTACCTACGCCCCCGACTTCAGCAAGCCCGGCTGGGGCTACTGGGGCACCTACGAATACGAGCGCGACGGCGTGGTGCAGCAACGCAAATACTCCTACTTCTCTCACGGCATCTTCGGCGGCGCGCCCTCGGGTAAGTCGGGCGTCCTCTCCTGGTCGCTGGCCAACAACCTCGAGATGAAAGTCAAGAGCGACAAGGACAGCACCGGCGTTAAGAAAGTGTCGCTCATCGAGAACCTCGTGCTCTCCCAGTCCTACAACTTCGCCGCCGACTCCCTGCGGCTCAGTAACCTCAACGCCAGCATTATGCTGCGCTTAACCAAGGAGTTTAACCTCAACATCTCATCCACTTGGGACCCATATATTTACGAGCTTAACGAATACGGCAATCCCGTCCACGTCAACAAGCTCCGCGTGTCGCACCATAAAGGCCTCTTCCGCCTCACCAGCGCCGGAACCTCCTTCTCCTACACCCTCAACAACGACACCTTTAAGAAGAAGGACAAGAAAGGCTCACCGAAGGATAAGAAAGAACAGCGCCCCCAAGGCTCGCGCGTGGCCGACAATATGCGCTCCTCGCGACAGCCGGAGCAGCAACAGGACGGCGCCCAGCTCGACGGCGACGGATACCAGAAGTGGGAATTCCCCTGGAGCCTTACCCTCAACTACTCTGTAAGCTACGGCCTCGGAGCCTTCGACCCGGAGAAGATGGAGTACAAGGGCCGTTTTACCCAGAACCTAAGCCTATCGGGCAACTGTCGGCCTACCCGCAACTGGAACTTCTCCTTCACCGCATCCTACGACTTCCAGGCCCACAAGCTCGCCTATATGAACTGTACCATCACCCGCGACCTCCACTGCTTCACCATGGGGTGCAGCTTCGTGCCCGTGGGGCCGTATAAGAGCTACAACTTCCACATCGCCGTGAAGTCGTCGCTCCTCTCCGACCTCAAATACGACAAGCGCTCATCGCGAACCAATGGTACCGATTGGTATTGAATTCATTAACCTTTTAATTTAATATTATACTATGAAAACCCTCTATTCCATTGCGTTATCCCTCTTGATCTCTACTGCGGCTTGGGCTGCGCAGCCCTTCTGGCTCGGCGCCGACATCAGCGGCACCACCGAGCTTGAAGCCCGCGGCATCCAGCTCTACAACGCCGCCGGCGAGCCGCGCGAGAACACTCAGCTGATGAAGGACTACGGCCTCAACGCCGTGCGCTATCGCGTGTGGGTTGACCCGACCGCCACCGGCGGCTTCTGCAACCCCTACGACGTGCTCCGCATGGCTCGCCGCGCCAAAGCGCTCGGCCTCGCCATTATGATCGACTTCCACTATAGCGACTGGTGGGCCGACCCCGGTAAGCAGAATATCCCCGCCGCCTGGAAAGATATGAACTACGAGCAGATGAAGAACGCCCTGGCCCAGCACACGGAGTTCACACTCCGCTTGCTCAAGGACAACGGCATCCACGTCGATTGGGTGCAGGTGGGCAACGAGACCACCAACGGCTTCCTCTGGGAGATGGGCCGAGCCTCGGAGCACATGGACCAATATGCCGGACTCACCGAAGCGGGCTACCAAGCCTCAAAGCGCGTGTTCCCCGACACCCCGGTAATCGTGCACCTCGACGGTGGCTGCGACCCGCATCGCTACAACTGGATCTTCGACGGCCTTAAGCAGTACGGCGCCCACTGGGACATCATCGGTATGAGCATCTACCCCTATTGGGATATCGATGCCAAACTCGTCACCGACTACCACGGCACCATCGACGGCTTTGTGGCCAATATCAAGCGCCTATATGAGAAATACGGCACCGAGCTGATGATCGTGGAGACCGGCGTTGAGGCGCGCAAGCCCGTGGAAGGCAAGAAGATACTCGCCGAAATCATCGACGCTGCCCGCACCCGCTGCGACGGCCATTGCCTCGGCGTATTCTACTGGGCCCCTGAAGCCGATGCCACCGAAGCCTACCCCCTCGGAGCCTTCGACAATCACCGCCCCACCGCCATCATGGAAGCCTTCTCCGAAGCCGCCGCCCGCTAACCACCATATAACACAGTAGCGTCATTACCCGCGAACACCGCATAGCCATCGCCCGCATCATCAGCGACATCATCCGCGCCGACGACATCATCGAAGAGAGCGAGATTAAGCTCCTCCATGAGTATATGATGAGCTATGGCATTAAGCGAAGCCACATGGAAGAGGCGCGGCGTATGCGATTCTCCGATGCCGTAGTCACGCTGCAGGAAGCGGATGAGAAGGAGCTCCCGGCCAACTTCCGCAGTGAGTTTTACGACCGCATTAATACAATC
>CAMHGU010000132.1 GCA_946184715.1 uncultured bacterium
TCCTATCCATTACCCGATGGGAAGGTGAAAGTGCCTGCCGGGTGGCTCATAGAGCACGCCGGGCTAAAAGGCCGGCGTCACGGCGGCGCGCAAGTGTATGAGAAGCAGTGCCTTGTGCTCGTCAACGCCTGCAATGCCACCGGCAATGATGTGCTCAACCTCTGCCGCGAGGTCATCGCCACGGTGGCCGACAAGTACGGCATCACTCTGAAACCCGAAGCCAATATACTCTGAGATGCAACTCGAATTTTTAGGCACCGGCACTTCGACAGGCGTCCCGCTGATAGGCTGCGGCTGCGACGTGTGCCGATCGAGCGACCCGCGCGACAAGCGGCTGCGCGCCTCGGCAATCGTGCGCACCGGCGGCCTCAATATCCTTATCGATTGCGGTCCCGACTTCCGCACCCAGATGTTGCAAGCCTCCGACACTCAACTCGATGCACTCATCGTCACTCATAGCCACTACGACCACGTGGGCGGCATCGACGATTTGCGCCCTTACTGTGCCGCCACGGGCGAGTTCCCGGTGTATTGCCAAGACGATGTGGCTGCCGACCTCCGCGCTCGCGTGCCGTACTGTTTCCGTGAGCACCCTTATCCGGGCGCGCCCCGGTTCGGACTTATCCCGATTGTGGCTTATAGACCATTCCAAGTGGGCGACGTGACGATAGAACCTCTCAGGGTGATGCACGCCAAGTTGCCCATCATAGGTTTCAAGATTGGCAAGTTGGGCTACATCACCGACGCCAAGACACTGCCCGAAGCAACAATTGATGCGCTTCGCGGCATCGACACGCTCGTAATCAATGCCCTCCGCCTCGAGGAGCACTTCTCCCATTTCAACCTGGAAGAATCGCTCGCGATGGTTGCCGAGATAAAGCCTCGCCGGGCATTCCTCACTCATATGTCGCACGATATGCCGCGAATGGCCACGATGGAGGGTCGCCTGCCCGCCAATGTCCAATTCGCTTACGACCGCATGATAATAGAAATCTAATCGATAATCACAATGGAAAATTTTCACGACCTGTTAATACGGCGCCATAGCATCCGCAAATATACCGATGAGCCGATAGCCCCCGACGATGTCAAGACCATACTTGAGGCCGGCCTTATGGCTCCTTCGTCAAAGCGGAGTATGCCGTGGGAGTTTGTGCTTGTGGAACAGCGCGAGATGCTCGCGGCATTGAGCAAGTGCAAGGACTTCGGAGCGCTGCCGCTGGCCGGATGCTCGCTGGCGGTCATAGTGTGTGTTGATCCCGAGCGTAGCGAGGCATGGCTCGAAGATGCCTCGATAGCCGCGGTGCTGATGCAGCTGCAAGCCGAGGATTTGGGATTGGGCAGTTGCTGGGTGCAGCTGCGTGGCCGCTTCACCGCCGACGGTCAATCGGCCGAAGATTACATCCGCTCCATCATCTCAATCCCCGACAATCTGCAAATTGTGTGCGCCATCACTCTCGGGCACAAGAATGAAGAGCGCAAGCCCTTCGACCTCGAGAAAATCAAATGGGAGAAAGTGCATATCGTAAAATGAAGATAGTAATCATAGGGGCGGGCAATGTGGCCTCACATATCGCTCAGGCACTAAGCGACAGCCACGAGATAGCACAGGTTTACAGCCGTAGTCTGGAGCACGCCATCGCTGTGGCCGAGCCTTTGGGCGCGGCGGCTATCAACGACCTTGAGCAGGTGGCCGCCGATGCCGATGTGTATCTGCTCTCAATCACCGACGACGCTTTGCCCTCGATCATCGACCGGCTCGCCCACGTCAACGACCATGCCGTGTGGGCTCACACCGCCGGCAGCCGGCCTATGGAGCTTTTTGCCGGCAAAATGGCGCGCTATGGTGTGTTCTACCCGCTGCAGACCTTCACTAAAGGGGTTCCCGTGGAGATGAGCAAGGTGCCTTTTTTCATCGAAGCTGTCGATGACGCTACTCTCGCCGAGCTTGATACGCTCGCGCAGTCGATAAGCTCGCGTGTATATCACGCCGATAGCGCGATGCGCAAGCGTATGCACGTGGCTTCGGTATTCGCCTGCAACTTCACCAACTATCTCTGGAGCGTGGCCGACCGCCTGCTCTCCGACCACGACATCCCCTTCGATGTGCTGGCCCCGCTGCTTGAAGTCACTCTCAATAAGGCGCTTACGATTGGCCCCAAAGCGGCGCAGACCGGCCCGGCGCGCCGTGGCGACCGTGGTGTTATTGAGGCGCACTTGGCGATGCTCCACGATGGCGACCGCGATATTTACCGATTATTATCCGAAGAGATACTTAAAGCCTATGAGCAGCATTAATTACGACCTTAAGAAGATACGTGGCATCGCCTTCGACGTGGACGGCGTGCTGTCGCCCTCAATGATTCCGCTTGCCCCCGACGGAGTGCCTATGCGTATGGTCAACATCAAAGACGGCTACGCCCTGCAGCTCGCCGTGAAGCACGGCTACAAGATAGCCATTATCTCCGGCGCCGACACCGAAGCCATTCGGGTTCGCTTCGGCGGACTGGGCATTACCGACCTGTTTATGGGCACGGCCGTGAAGCTGCCGGTGTTGCAATCGTGGATGGCCGATAACGGCTTGGCACCCGAGGAGGTCGCTTTTGCGGGCGACGATATCCCTGACTTTGAGGCTATGCAGGCCGTTGGGCTCTCGGTGGCTCCGGCCGATGCCGATGTGGAGATACGCCGCATAGCCACCTATGTATCGCCATTTGAAGGCGGGCATGGGGTGGGGCGCGACATTATCGAGCAGGTGATGCGCGCACATGGCGACTGGATGGCCGACAATCGCGCCTTCGGCTGGTAGCTCCGCCCCAAAACCGTGAAAACCTGATTCACAACAATTTTTATCCATCAATTATAGCTAAAATGAAAACCAAACTAACCTATTTCACGATGTTGCTTGTAGCGACTGCAATCGCTTTGCCGATTCACGCAGGCGATTACACCACCAAGCGCGGTTTGCCCAAGAGCATCAACGTGCCCAAGCCGCCTGTATTTGTGCAGGCCGAGAGGCAGAAGAGTATTGACCGAACGCCCACTAAGGGTGTGCCGTTTCACGCCGCCGACAATGCAGCGAAGGCCAAGCCCGGCAAAGCTGCGCCTGAAGTGGCTCCCACACAGCAGCGACGCGGCGCTTTCGCGCAGCGTTTCGACCTGCGCAACCCTCTCAAGCGCGACTTCAAGGCTTACGAGGAGATTGTCGATGAGAATGGCATCATCATTATGCCTGCGGCCGGCACTCGCAAGCTCTACGCGCGCGCCGGTAAAAGCTATAAGAACATTATCGGTGAGGGTCTGAAGGTTGTGGACCAGTCGGGCTACGTGCATATCGTAGAGTGCGACGACGGCACTGTCTATATCCGCAACATAGTGTCGTCGTTAGGCACGGGTGCCTGGGTCAAAGGCACTCGCGATGGCAACACCATCACGGTTCCCACTCGCCAACCTATACTCTATCAATATGAGGAAACGGCCAGTGTGCGCTGGGGCGTCAACGATTTAGGGTTCTCAGCCTACGACGATTATGCCGACAGCTTCACATTCACTATCGACGGCAACACAATTAGGCTCAACAACTCCTCCGAGGATATCTTTATGGGTGTGTTCTGGGACAACGACCAGTCGTTTGCCTTTGCCGGTGACTATGATACCGAGTGGACTTATTCCCACGACTTTGAACCGCTTGAGGTGGTAGAGGTCGCTCTCCCCGCCGGTGCCACAGTTGAGAAGTGGTACACTAAGGGCCACGAACGTTTCGACCAGAACAATGAAGCGTTCCGCGGCAACGTCAACGTGGCATTCGTAGGCTCCGACGTCTATGTGCAGGGCATCTTTGCCGAATTCCCGCAAGCGTGGATTAAAGGTACTATCGATGGCGACAAAGTGGTGTTCAAAGGCATTCAGCATCTCGGCGCTTACGAAGGCACCGAAATCTATGCCGTGGGTACCGACGAAAGCGATGTCGTAGAGTACGAGATGAGTTACGATGCCGACGCTAAGGAGCTGAAATCGCGTGGTATCCTCCTCGCCAATGCCGACACCGAGAACGTAAGTTACTTGCACTGGCTTAGCGACTTAACTATCTCGGCTACCAATCCGTTTGCTCCTATCACCGCGCTGCCATATTCCAATGGCTTCGACACCACCGAAGAGGTTGACTGGTTCACCGTAGAGAACTCTAATGGCGACGCCCACACGTGGCGCAACGAGGACGGTGCTATGCGCTATCACTACGACTCCGAACTCTCTGCCGACGACTGGCTCTTCTCGCCGGCTTTCAGCCTTAAGGCCGGCAAAGTGTATCGTCTCGCTATCGACACCTGGAGCCAGTCATATATTGAGCGAATCGAGGTGAAGATGGGTAAGAAAGCAGCATCGTCGGCTATGACCGATCAAGTGATTGAGCCTACCGAGGTAAGCTGGGACGAGCCTGCTACCATCGAAAACGGCCTCATCGCCATTGATGCCGATGCCGATTACTACTTCGGAATTCACGCTATCTCCGATGCCGATTGCAACGTGCTCTACGTTGATAACTTCTATCTCGAAGAGGTGATACTTGAGGCCCCCGACGCCGTGACCGACTTCACCGTTACTCCCGGCGAATATGTGCTCGAAGCCACTATCAACTTCACCGCCCCGAGCAAGAACATTAAAGGCGACGCGCTCACAGCCCCTTTGACTGCGATTGAGATTGTGCGCGACGGCAATGTGATTTACACCTTTAATAATGTGGAGCCGGGCGCAGCCCTTTCTTATAAAGACACTGAAGGCCTGACCGTAGGGCGCCACATCTATCAGATTATCCCTTATAATAGCTATGGCGCCGGCCGCAAGAGCGACGAAATCAAGATCACGCTCCAGCAGATGGTGGAGGTGCCCTTTGTGGCCGACTTCACTGATGAATCGACTTTCGACCTCTTCACCGCCATCGATGCCAACGAAGACCTCTTCACTTGGCTCTGGGAAGTGAATAGCCACGCATTCTACAGCTATCACGCTGAGAATAGCGCCGACGACTATCTCGTGACACCTCCCGTGCAGCTCACGGGCGCACAGAACTACGACATCACCATCCACGCCGGCGCCGGCGGTTACCCCGAGCGCTTCGAAGTGGTGGTGGGCACTGAAGCTACCGCCGCCGCGCTCTCTACCGTGGTGATTGAACCTACCGAAGTGAGCGATGAAGATGACCTCGAAGTAGTGGGTACATTTACGCCCGAAAGCGATGGCATATATTTTGTAGCCGTTCACGCCATCTCTGACCCCGACAAGTATGAACTGAGGATTCACAGCCTGAGCATCACCGAAGGTGCCGACAATGGCGCGCCCGCAGCTCCGCAACTCAGCGTAGAGGCAGCTCCGCAAGGCGACAACAAGTCTATCCTCTCTATCGTAGCTCCAGCTACGGCTATCAACGGTTCCTCGCTCACCGCACCTCTCGAGAAGATTGAGGTGTACCGCGACAATGCCCTCGCCGGTGAAATTACCGATGTCAACCCCGGCAGTTCCGTCACATTTACCGACGCCGATGTTGAGAATGGTGTTCACACCTATTACGTGATGGCCTACAACGACAAGGGCTTCGGCCTCAAGAGCGAGCGCGTCAGCGCCTACATAGGCCTCGACGCTCCCGAAGCTGTCGAGAATCTCGACTCGAAAGATAACGGCAATTCGGTATCACTCTCTTGGAATAAGGTGAGTGAAACGGGCAAGAATGGCGGTTTCGTCAATCGTGCCGATGTGGACTACGACCTCTATAATGGCACCGTAAGCTACGACTGGGGATTCCCGATGATTATGCTCGAGGAAGAGCCGTTCACCACTCTGCGCGATGCCGATAGCTACGAAGTGGAAATCGACACCGAGGAAGGTGAACAGCAATATGCAGGGTGGGGCGTCATTGCCCGCAACAATCTGGGCGAAAGCGAGAGCCGCGGCACCGCGCTACTCGTGGGTAAATCCTACGACCTGCCTGTAACCGAAGGCTTCGCCAACCGCTCGCTCCACTACTTCTGGGAGTCGGACGGCCAGATGTTTATCTCTACCGAATCAAGCGATGGCGACGACGTGTCGCTCGCCCTTTCGGCTCTCGAGGCCGGCGCCGCATCCTTCAACTCCGGCAAGCTCAACATCAAAGATGCCGCCAACCCCGTGCTCCTCTTCGATGCAAAGGGTTATGGAGTGTCAGATGTGAAGATAGTAGCCACGCTGCCCAATGGCAGCACGGTTGATGTGGCCACTGCCGAAGTAACCGCTGCTGATTTCGCTCGCGTCAAGGTGCCTTTGAACGACCTTCGCGACAACTCCTATGTGCGCTTAGCCTTTGTGGCTGAGATTGTCAATCCCACCGAGGTCGACGACTGGACCGGCGAGATTATCAC
>CAMHGU010000133.1 GCA_946184715.1 uncultured bacterium
CATATCCCCTGCCTTACGTCACGACAATGAAACGACTGATAATCTTCACCTTACTGATAGCCTTAGCCTTAGCGGGCTACGATGCAGCCGCTAAGAGTAAAAAGAAGCGCGCGCCGCGCAAGCCGGTAGCCGCGGCTCAGGCCAAGCCTAAATCGCAAGCCGAGAAGGACGGGCTGTTCATCATCATCTCGAAGAAAGACCTCTCGCTTAGCGTGTGCCGGCGCGATGGCGGCGACACCGTCGTTGTGGCCACCTATCCCGCCTGCTTGAGCAAGAATAAGGGCAATAAGCAGCGCGTGGGCGATATGCGTACCCCCGAATCGCCCAAAGGCAAGCCGTTCAAAATCACCCAAATACAAGATGCCCACACCTGGAAGCACGACTTCAAAGACGGACGTGGCAACATCCTCGCCTACGGTCACTGGTTCCTGCGGCTGCTCACTCCCGGCCACTCCGGCATAGGCATCCACGGCTCCACCAACAACGAAAGCTCTGTGCCCGGGCGCGCCAGTGAGGGATGCATACGCCTGCGCGACGCCGACATCATCACCCTAAAAGAGAAGTATGCCTACGTGGGGATGCCGGTAATCATTCTCGCTGAAGACGAACCCATTAAACCATATCGCCACGCCGACATCAAATCAACAAACGACAAATAAAACGATAGAACAATGAACAACGCAATCAAAAGAGCATCAATGCTCGCAATCGCAGCCATCGTGGCTCTGGGAGCCTGGGCCGAAATATTTGTGGAAGTGACAGGCACCGACGTGCGCCTCCGTATGAAACCGTCGCTCAACGCGGCCACCCTCATCGACGCCAACACCGGGCAAAACATCCACCCCAAGAAAGGCGACCGCCTGCCCTATCTGGGCGAAGCCGGCGACTTCAACAAGGTGAACTACAACGGCTACGTGGTGTACATCTCCAAGCAGTTCTCACGCCGTATCGACATCGAGGCCAGCCAAGCCGCTACGCCCACAGCCCAAGTAAAGCGTGTGGTAGTAGATGGCGAACACGTACGCCTGCGCCTGCAGCCGTCGCTCCAAGCCGGAGTGCTCACCATCGACGGTAAGACCATTTACCCCGAAAAAGGCGACGCCCTCGTGTTTATGGCCGATGCCGGCGACTTCTACAAGGTGAACTTCCGCGGCTACTACGTGTACATCTCCAAGCAGTTCTCTCACCTGCAAAAGTGACAATGTAAGTCGCTATGACACATAAGATAACGACAGCGTTAATGCTTATCGTTGGCATCGTGGCAGCCTCATGCCGAGGCGGCAGCGATGCCAACGCCAATGTAGAGCCCACACCGGCGCAGCGGCAAGCCGACAGCATCGCCGCCATCAACGCCAAGGTGGAGTATAGCGGCCCGATAGCGCCATCTACCGCATTCATCGTAATCTCAAAGCGCGACTTGCGGCTACGGGTGTATGCTCCCATCAATGGCGACACCACGCTCGTGGCCCACTACCCCGTGTGTCTCAGCCGCAACAAAGGCAACAAGGAGCGCAGCGGCGATATGCGCACCCCCGAGTCGCCCGCCGGAAAGCCCTTCACCATCACCCAAATCCAAGACGCCTCTGATTGGCATCACGACTTCGGCGACGGCCGCGGCTCTATCCTTGCCTACGGCCACTGGTTCCTGCGCCTTGCCACCCCATTCAGCGGCATCGGCATCCACGGCTCTACCAACAACGAAAGCTCCGTGCCCGGGCGCGACAGCGAAGGCTGCATACGCCTGCGCGACGCCGACATCATCGCCCTTAAAGAGAACTACGCTTACGTGGGGATGCCCGTAATCATCCAAGGCGAGAACGACGGTCCCCTACCATTTGAAACAAAGAAACGATAATCACATTATTCAGACCTTATGACCACTTATTACCGACTGATTGCTCTCACCGCGCTCGCCACAGCGAGCATCATCAGCACAGCGCAGACGTCAGAGACAACGGAGCTATCGGGCGAAATCGACGAGGTGGTGGTTACAGGCACCCGCAGCGCTACCGACCCTCGCCACCTGTCGCAGACAGTAACCGTAATAGGCCAAGAGCGGATAGAGAATAGCCTTACACCCAGCCTATTGCCCACGGTAGAGCAACAAGTGCCGGGCGTATTTGTCACCAAGCGCGGGGTGCTGGGCTATGGCGTCTCGACAGGCGCGGCGGGCAGCATCGCCATCCGCGGTCTCAGCGGTGGCGCCGGCCGAATGATGGTGCTCATCGACGGGCATCCGCAATATAGCGGCATCTTCGGTCACCCTATCTCCGACGCTTACCAGTCGATGATTGCCGAGCGCGTAGAGGTGCTCCGCGGACCGGCTTCGGTGCTTTACGGCTCCAACGCGATGGGGGGTGTGCTCAACATCGTCACCCGACAGATGAACACCGACGGTATCCGCAACCACGCCCGTATAGCTTTCGGCTCTTACAACACCCTCAATGCCGGCTTCACCAACAGAATGCGCTTCGGGCGCTTCAACTCCGTGGCCGCCATCAGCTACGACCGCACCGCCGGCCATCGCGACAATACGAAATTTGACCAGCTGAGCGGCCTGCTCAAGCTCGGCTACCGATTGAGCAACCACTTCGACCTCATGGCCGACGTTGACGTCACCCATTTCAACGCAAGCAACCCCGGCCCTGTGACCGCGCCGCTTGTCGACGCGCGCCAGCATATCACCCGCGGCCTCGCCAGCGCGGCTCTCAACGACCACTTCGACATAGCCTCCGGCCAGCTTAGCGTGTTCTACAACTGGGGCCACCACAACATCAACGACGGCTACAAAATCGACGGCGGCTCGCCCCGACCCTACCGATTCAAATCCGACGACGACCTGCTGGGCATCTCGGCCTATCAGACCCTTACCTTCATCGAGAGCAACCGCATCACCGCCGGATTCGACTGGTACCGCATAGGCGGCAAAGCCTGGAACCGCTACATCACCGGTGAGAAAGAGGGCACGAGCGATATCCTCGTGGATAAAGCGCAGCACGAAGTGGCCGGATACCTCGACGTGCGCCAAGAGATTACGCGCTACGTCACCGCCAACGCCGGCCTGCGCATCGACCACCATTCCCTCACCGGCACCCAGTGGATACCGCAAGTGGGCGTAGCAACACATCTGCCCTACTCGCTCGAGCTGAAACTCTCAGCCACCAAAGGCTTCCGCAACCCCACCTTCCGCGAGCAATTCCTCTGGGGCACCGCCAACCCCGACCTGCGCCCCGAGTCGCTCTGGAACTATGAGCTCGCCCTCAGCCAACGATTGCTGAGCAACCGCTTGACCTGGGGCGTCAACGTGTTCCACATCAACGCCAAGAACATCATCGTGCCCACGATGATTGATGGCCGCTCCGTCAACGCCAACTCCGGCCGCCTCAAGAACACCGGCCTCGAGCTCGCCGCAGCCTTCCGCATCAATAGCCTCTGGAACGTGGAAGCCAACTATAGCTACGTCCACACCGACAAAGTCATCGCCGGAGCGCCAAAGCACAAGCTCTACGTAGCCGGCACCTTTACTAAAGGCAACCTGAGCCTATCCACCGGCGTAGAGTACATCAACGGCCTGCCCACAAGCGACAGCGCCGATGCCGCAATAGAGAACTTCGTGCTCTGGAACGCCCAAGCAGCCTACCGATTCCTGCCGTGGCTCAAAGCCTGGGGCAAAGTGGACAATATCCTCGCCCAACGCTACGAAATCAACGCCGGATTCCCGATGCCCACCGCCACAGCTATGCTGGGCCTCACCTTCGACTTCTAAATAGCAAATCAATACAAAACCTTATCAAATATGAAAAAACTTACATTAATCGCGTTCGCAATTCTCATTGCCGCCTCTTGCTTCGCTTGCAAAGACAAGCCAAAGACCGACGAAGATGCCACAGGGCAACTCACCGACACCGTAGCCGTGAACAATACGGTTGCCGCGGCCGACACTCCCGTGGTGTATATGTACACCCAAATCGACTCCACCAATCTGGTGAAAATCTACGAAGCCCTCGGGCGTGAGGCCAAAGGCAACGTAGCCGTGAAGCTCTCCACCGGCGAGCCGGGCGGTCACAACTTCCTCGACCCCAATCTGGTGAAGGCCCTTGTCACTAAGGTCAACGGCACCATCGTAGAGTGCAACACCGCCTACGGAGGCGGCCGCGCCAACACCCAAGACCACCTCAAGGCAGCCGCCGAGCACGGCTTCACCGCCATCGCCAAAGTCGACATTATGGACGCCGACGGCGAAGTGGAGCTCCCCATCCCCACGAGCAAGCATCTCAACGGCGTGGACTACGTGGGCAAGAACCTCCTCAACTACGACTTCCTCGTGGTCCTCTCCCACTTCAAAGGCCACGCTATGGGCGGATTTGGCGGCGCTATCAAAAATATCTCGATAGGCTGCGCCTCAGCCACCGGTAAAGGCTGGATCCACTCCGCCGGCACCACCCGCGAGATCGACTGGAACAAGCTGCCCAAGCAAGACGACTTCCTCGAGTCGATGGCCGAAGCAGCCTCGGCTATCACCACCCACTTCGGCGACAAAATCATCTACATCAGCGTAGCCAACAACCTCTCCGTTGACTGCGACTGCGACGCCTCGCCCGAAGACCCCAAGATGGCCGATATAGGCATCCTCGCCTCGCTCGACCCCGTAGCCCTCGACCGCGCCTGCACCGACCTCGTGCGCTCGTCAAAAGACCACGGCAAGAAGCACCTTATTGAGCGAATCGACTCCCGCCACGGCATGCACACCCTCGACTATGCCGAAACAGAGCTCGGCATGGGCAAGCAGGTATACAAGCTCGTAGTCCTCGACGCCCCCAAGGACGAAGCTGCCGCAGCTAAGGCCGCGCCCAAAGCAGCCACTCCCGCAGCAAAGAAAAAATAACAACCCCTTTGCATTGATTTTCGAGAAAAATTATACTAACTTTGTGATTGGCTTATAGCTAAACTCTTAATATCTAACTTATACATTATTATCATGAGTAAACCATACGTAGTAGGTATCGACATAGGCGGGACCAACACCGTGTTCGGTATCGTGGATGCACGCGGCACCGTGATAGCATCAAGCTCTATCAAGACCGGCGCCCACAGCAAGTTTGAAGATTATCTCGAAGACCTCCACAAGGAGCTTACGCGCCTTATCGTAGCCAACGACGCCGTAGATAAGATTCACGGCATCGGCGTCGGCGCTCCTAATGCCAACTACTTCACCGGCATGATTGAGGAGTGCGTCAATCTTCCTTGGCCCACCCCGCTGGCCTTTGCCGACCTCGTAAGCGAAAAATTCGGCATTCCCGTGGCCATTACCAACGATGCCAACGCCGCAGCCATCGGCGAGATGACCTACGGCGCCGCCCGCGGCCTCAAAGATTTCATTATGATTACCCTCGGCACCGGCGTAGGTAGCGGCATCGTCATCAACGGCCAGCTCGTGTATGGCCACGACGGTTTCGCAGGCGAGCTGGGTCACGTGATTATGAAGCGCAACAACGGGCGCGTGTGCGGCTGCGGCCGTACCGGCTGCCTCGAAGCCTACTGCTCCGCCACCGGCGTGGCACGCACGGCCCGCGAGTTCCTCGAGATTCGCACCGACGACTCTCTGCTCCGCAACCTGCCCATCGAGGACATCACCTCCAAGGACGTGTACGACGCTGCCACAGCCGGCGATAAGCTCGCTAAGGACATCTTCGAATACACCGGCAAGATCCTCGGCGAAGCGTTTGCCGACTTCATCAACTTCTCCAGCCCCGAGGCCATCATCCTCTTCGGCGGCCTTACCAAATCAGGCGACCTGCTCCTCAACCCCATCCGCGAAGCGATGGCCAAAAACACCCTGCCGGTGTTCAAGGGCAAGACACGCCTGCTCCTGAGCGAGCTCAAAGAGAGCGATGCCGCCGTCCTCGGCGCCTCCGCCCTCGGCTGGGAAGCCAAAGACGACACCCCCCAAGCCTAAATTTCCCCTATCAATAATCCGAGAGGCGAGCCTGATGGTTCGCCTCTCACTTTATATCGGCCTCATCGCCATAAGAGGACGCCACCCGACTTCGGTCATGCGTCACCCTACGTCACCCGAATTTTGAGCTAACCTGCTGATTTTCAAAAGCCGTCATCTGATAGCAGAAGCAAAATGCCAAAGTCAGGAAATTTCGCTCGCAGATAGCGCTGATAACGCAGATGATGCAGATGATGCAGAGAATCAGCGTTATCTGCGTAATCAGCGAGAGATTTTACTCACGCACCTGCCGCCTTCTGATGGCAGAGGCAAGGTACCGAAGTGAGGGAATCAGCGCTA
>CAMHGU010000134.1 GCA_946184715.1 uncultured bacterium
AGATTGACGTTAACAAGCAATTTGCGCCGGTTGCAACTTATGTAAAAAAGGTCGTATGGCAACGACTTGGCTATATACTTGAGAAAATCCTTGGGGAAAAGAAGTTAGCAGATGAATTGTATGAACAGCTTCGTACATCATCTGGTTATTTCAAATATCAACCTTTGAGTACATCGGTAGAAGATAATTCATCATCCAGAGACCGACGATGGAAGATAAACATTAATGTGGAAATAGAGACAGACGATATATGATAAACAGAGCAGCAATACAACAGTGGAGTGAACATGCTCCGTGGATAGATAATGCCCAGATTGAGCAAGACCTGATTATCTGCCGTGCCTTGGTTTCCATCTTTAGCGATGAGTTCCTTGCATCTCAGTTGGCATTTCGAGGAGGAACAGCTTTGCATAAGCTCTATCTCTCGCCTCAGCCACGATATAGCGAGGACATTGATTTGGTGCAGATTACTCCCGGACCGATCAAGCCCATTATGTATCGATTAGGTGAAGTTCTTGACTGGCTGCCCGACAGAGTAACTAAGCAGAAACGATATAATAACACTATGCTATTTCGTGTTGAGTCGGAAATACCGCCTACGGTACAGATACGACTGAAAGTCGAAATCAATTGCTTCGAACATTTCAACGTACTTGGGCTGGCAAAGATTCCGTTCAAAATGAAGAACTCTTGGTTTACCGGTGAAGCCGAGTTGACTACCTATCATTTCGAAGAATTGCTGGGTACCAAACTTCGCGCTCTTTACCAGCGCAAGAAAGGTCGTGACCTCTTTGACCTTTATATCGCTTTACAGCGCAAGGAAGTGGATGTTGATAAAGTCCTTCAGTGTTACAAGAAATATATGGAGTTTGTCGTAGATAAGGCTCCTTCCTATAAGCAATTCGTCAATAACTTGCAGGGGAAGTTGAAAGTTCCGGAGTTTACCAATGATATGCAATCCCTCTTGCGCCCGGGCATAACATTCAATGCATGCGATGCTTATTCTATTATTTATGAGACATTTATCGACAAGATGGAGGGGAAGAGAGATTGAACACCCAAAGGGGACGGATATAATTTAGCACGCATTACAGCCTGCTCGAAGTCAACCATTCCCCGAAAGGAAAAGTAAAATCCGTGGTACCCCTAAAACCACCACCCCATAAAAGCTTCTACTGACAATCAGGCATTTTCTTCCATCGGACGACATCTATCTCAAATTGGGGAGATTTCGCCCGAAAAACCTTGCTCGACTCGTGTAATAGCTTTACCTTTACCAAATATTCATTCGGCATAGGAGCCATCGTCAGAACTGTGACACGGAGAAGATATGCTACGGATTAAGATAAGGCAAGCGGTGGCGGTCGTGGCCGTGGTGGTGGCGATGGCGCTTGCGTCGTGCTCTACGGCTAAGGTCAACTCACCGAGTGAGGGCATCGCTTCTGATAGCACTCGCCTTGTCGCCGACGGCAAGCTCGCCGATGCTTTTGAGCGTGCGCGCGCTGATGGCCGTCAATCGGTGGCGATTCCGGCATTGTCGGTTGAAATCCCTACGGAAGGCTCGGTGGCGGCGATTGTCGCCCGCGACACGCTCCTCGTAGGCACCACCGGCGATTACCGCCCGCTCTCATTCTGCGAGAGCGATGGCTCGTATTGGGGTTTCGACATCGACGTGGCGCGGGAGATAGCGGCGGAGCTGGGCGTTCACACGAAGTTCGTAGCTACGTCGTGGCCTACGCTGAGTGTCGACGTCGTTGCCGCACCGCCGGCGTTCGACCTCGCTATGGGCGGTATCACCATCACCGATGCCCGCTGCGCCACGATGCTGATGAGCGAAGGATATCTTGCCAATGGTAAGACGATACTATGCCGGGCTGCCGAAGCCGACCGCTACCGCGCGTTGCCCGACATTGACAAGCCCGAAGTCAGGGTGATGGTCAACCCCGGTGGACTCAATGAGAAGTTTGCCCGAGAACACCTCTCTCACGCCACCATAATCGTCCACACCCAAAACGAGGAGATTCCTTCGCTCGTGGCCGAGGGCGAAGCCGATGTGATGATAACCGAGATTACCGAGGCACCCTATTATGTGGCTACCGACACTCGCCTCGCCGCCCCGCTAATCGATGAGCCGTTTACGCGCGGCCAAATCGGCGCGCTAATGCGCCCGGGGCAGGACGACCTGCTGCAGCTGGTCAACGCCGTCATCGGCCGGATGAAAGCCGACGGCTCCCTCCGCCTGTTGCACGAGCGCTACCACCTCCGCTACGCCTACTGACAGCTTTTCGGCTGTGGGCGGTAGGGGTCAATGGAGGGGATAGGGGTAGGTGATGTCCCAAAGGAAGAGGGCGTGGCCGGGCATCGACTCGCCGGCAGCGCAGCGATTGCGCCGCTCTATGATTTGCTCGAACTCTGATAGCGACAACTTGCCGCGTCCCACCTCCACGAGCGTTCCCACCACGGCGCGCACCATATTGCGCAGGAAACGGTCGGCCG
Organism: uncultured bacterium; assembly: GCA_946184715.1. Classification (GTDB taxonomy): domain Bacteria; phylum Bacteroidota; class Bacteroidia; order Bacteroidales; family Muribaculaceae; genus CAMHGU01. The sequence goes on from CAMHGU010000134.1 coordinate 2,497, forward strand.
TGATGACAAACACGAGTCGGTCGTCGTCGAGCTGCTCCCAACGGGCGCGGGTGACGTGGCATATATTGGTGCGGGCGTTGCTGTGGAGCTTGCTGAAGGAGGTGAAGTCGCTCACGTGGAGCAGCCGCTCGGCCGCTTCGTTCATCGCCTGCACATCGAGCCGGTGGTGGCAGTGCCAGCTGAAGGGGTAGAGGAAAGGCGAGCGCTCGGTGTGGGCGAAATAGCGGTAGGTGCGGGAGGTGGCGTCGAAGCGGGCATGGGCATCGTCGGCCACGGGAATGATGTCGTGGACGGCGATGTCACGGCCGACGATGCCGTTGAGGCTGCCTGTGAGGCGTCGGCGGTCAGGGATTGGCTCGGCGGTGTCGAAGTGGGCGTACATTACGCGGGCGTTGACGCCGGTGTCGGTGCGGCCGGCTCCGGTGATGGGCGTGGGGCATCGCAACGCGGTGGCGAGCGCCTCTTCGAGCACTTGCTGCACCGACGGGTTGGCCGGCTGTCGCTGCCACCCGCAGTAGGGCGCACCGTTGTAGGATAGCTTCAGGAAATAGCGAGGCATCAGTCTTTCTCGAGATAGGTGTAGCCGTAGAGGCCGGAGCGGTAGTTCTTGATGAAGTCGGCGCCCTCCTCGGGGGTGATACGCTCGCGGCGCACCGATTCGCTCACCCACGCTTCCACGTTGTGGACCAGCTTCTCAGGGTCGTACTGCACGTAGTCGAGCACCTCGGCCACGGTCTCGCCGTTGAACACCTGGTCAATCTCGTAGTGGTCTTTGTACACGTCGATATGCACGGCGTTGGTGTCGCCGAAGAGGTTGTGAAGGTCGCCGAGAATCTCCTGGTAGGCGCCCACGAGGAATACACCTATATAATAAGGCTCGCCCTCCCGGAGCTTGTGGACCGGCAAAGCCGAGGCCACACCGTGGGGCGAGATGAAATTGGCGATTTTGCCGTCGCTGTCGCACGTCATATCCTGTAGCGAGGCTTGGCAGGCGGGTTTCTCGTCGAGCCTATGGATAGGCATTATAGGGAAAATCTGGTCAATAGCCCAGGAGTCGGGTAGCGACTGGAAGAGCGAGAAGTTGCAGAAGTACTTCTCGGGCAGCAGCTTGGCGATGGCGCGCAGCTCCTCGGGGGCGTGCTTGAGGGAGCGGGTGATGTCGCTGATCTCGCGAGCCACGCTCCAGAAGAGTTTCTCGATGATGGCACGCGTGCGCAGGTCGAGAAGGCCCAGGCTGAATAGGTCGAGCGCCTCCTCGCGAATCTGGAGCGCATCGTGCCACGATTCGAGCACGCGCGGCTGGGTGAGACGGTCCCAGATGTCGTAGAGCTCGCGCACCAGCTCGTGCTCGTCGGGGCCCACCTCCTCGTCGTCGTTCCATTCGGGCAACTTCGTGGTTTCGAGCACCTCCACCACGAGCACCGAGTGGTGGGCCGAAAGCGAGCGGCCCGATTCGGTGATGATGTTGGGCTGCTTCACCCCGTTCTTGACACACACATCCACGAGCGACGACACCGCATCGTTGACATACTCCTGAATAGAGTAGTTCATCGAGCTTTCGCTGCCGCTGGAGCGCGTGCCGTCGTAGTCCACGCCGAGGCCGCCACCCACGTCGACGAAGTCGATGTCGAAGCCCATCTTGGTGAGCTGCACGTAGAATTGGCACGATTCCTTCAGCGCGGCCATAATGCGGCGTATCTTGGTCACCTGGCTGCCTATGTGGAAATGTATCAGCTTGAGCGACGACGTCATCTCGTGCTCTTTAAGGTAGCCGAGGGCTTCGAGCAGCTCGCTCGAGTTGAGGCCGAACTTGCTCTGGTCGCCGCCCGACTCCTCCCACTTTCCGCTGCCGCTCGAGGAGAGCTTGATGCGGATGCCGATATTGGGCGTAAGGTTGAGGCGCTGCGATATTTCGGTGATGAGCGGCAGCTCATTGAGTTTCTCCACCACGATGTAGATGCGGCGTCCCATCTTCTGGGCCAGCAACGCCAGCTCCACAAAGGCGCGGTCCTTATAGCCGTTGCACACGATTACCGAATTGGCCGCCTCGGGCAGCGCGAGCACGGCGTGCAGCTCCGGCTTGGAGCCGGCCTCCAGGCCGATGTTGTACTTACGGCCGTGGCTTACAATCTCCTCCACCACAGGGCTCATCTGATTGACCTTGATGGGGTAGATGACGAAGCTCTCGCCCTTGTAGTCGTACTCCTGCGAGGCTTTGCGGAAGCAGCGCGAGATCTTCTCGATGCGGTTGTCGAGGATATCGGGGAATCGCAGCAGCACCGGCGCCGTGACGTGCCGCTGCCGCAGCTCGTCCATCACCTCCTTGAGGTCCACGCCCACGTAGCTGTCGCGCGGAGTGACCTGCACATTACCTTTCGGGTTGATAGAGAAGTATTTCAGCCCCCAACCGTTGATGTTGTAAAGCTCGGCGCTATCTTCGATACGCCATTTACGTACGCTCATAAGCTAAAGTTCAGTTAATTCAGGTTTCAAAGTTACTGCAATCTGCGGCCAAATGCAAATCTGAGTTTACATCACAGGACAGCAGAGCGATAGTTATGTTATCGGAGGTCGATGTCGAAGGTGGTGATTTCTTCGTGGTGGCGGGTGAGGTAGCGGTAGCGGAGGGCGAGGCTGTCGGCGCGGGCCACGATGATAAGCGGGTCGGTGTAGAGAAGGTCGCGGGTGCGCTCGGCCACGTCGGCCTGCATCTCGCGGGTGGACTGCTCCACCACAGCGGGATCGACCTCGTCGAGAGTTACCTCGTCCATTCTGATGTCGGCAATGATGGCCGAGCTGTCGGGCGCAAGTCGGTAGCCGAGGAGCGTGATACCTTTCTCGGGCTGCTGCGGGTAGTGGGTGTTGGCGTGGTCGATGAGGGTGGCGATGTAGCGGGTGAGCGCTTGTCGCGGGAGGTGGGCTCGGCGGCCATCGACAGTGAGGGTGGCGGCTACGCGCGAGAGGTCGTCGGGGATGTTGAGCAGGTGGCGCGAAGTCAGTACTATGGTGCTGCCGCCATCGTTGAAGGCGTAGAAAGAGCCGGCGGTGCGTCCGTCGCTGAAGGAGGCTTTGACGGCATCGTGCTTGAGGAATGAGCAAGGCGTCAGGGGCCGGTCGCTCGGCAGCGCCGTGAGGCCTAAGGCACAAGCCGACTCGAGGGCGTGGAGCGGCTCCAGCTCGATTCCGAACACACACACCGTGACGGTGCTGCGCCGATTGGGCGAGGTGAGGGTGTGGCCCCACGCTATTGCCGAGTCGCCTATGGCCTCGGCGGTCCAGCCTTCGGGCAGCTCGATGGTGTAGCTGCCGCCGTCGATTAGGTTGGTGTCGCGGTGGCCGCAGGCTGCGAGCCCGGCCAGAACTATTGTCGCTACTATAAAAAGAATCTGCTTCATCGTAGGTCGGATTTTACACCCGCAAATTTAGCTCAACCGCGGCCCATTTCCAAATCTCACCGGCCGCCATTCCCGTTTCCGTGCAAAGAATGACACGAAAGGGGTGAAAGTGTGATAATAAAAAATGTAACTATGCGACAGCAGAAGAATAAAAGAGAATAAAAATGAAAGAACTTGAAGAAAAGGGGTCACCGTTTCAGCCTGTCTTCGGGAATAGGCCGATGCAATACATCGGTCGTGACGGAATAATCGAGTGAAGGGCTAAGAGAGCCTGAGGGTTCTCGCAATCGATGTACGTTGTTTTTTAGGACTTATCTATTGCGAGGGGGTAGGGGACAGGGTCTGAGAAAAATTTTCGTAGAACGGGGAATAATGTGTAATTTTGTGGTTACAATAA
>CAMHGU010000135.1 GCA_946184715.1 uncultured bacterium
AAAAAGCGCCCTTCGGGCGGAAATTTTACAAATTTAGTTCAAAATTACACATTCGTTACTATCAATGAAAGAATTACATAAACGCTACGAATGAATGAATGAGTTAATTTGAATAAAATTTTGACAAATTTCCACGCGAAGCGTGCTATTTTGCTACTTGGCGGGCGGGATAGGTGGGAGTAACGGCGGGAAATTTGTATCTTTGCGGTATGAAAAGCAAGCGACTGACAACAATCGCCCTACTCGTCGTGGCCACGGTGGCTCTCGGCGTGGCCGCTGATAAGATACAGTGGGGCCCGTCGTCGGCCTGGCGCATCACCGACCCGCTTGGCGAGCGCTACGAGGATACCATCGACACCCTTGCCTACAACTACCAGCGGCAGGCGGTGCCATCGCTCACCAGCGATGCCTTCGCCACCACCGGCAACCTCGGCGCGCCGGCCGTCAATATGATATTCTTCGAGCGGCCCTACCCCATCGACTTCATCTTCAGCGACGGGCTTCGCAGCTGGCTCTACGACGTTGACACTCAGATGTTCTACAACACTCGGCGACCGATGACAATACTGTCGTACAACACCGGCGGCGCGCGCGAGAAGGTGCAAGACCGCCTGCGCGGCACATTCTCGGGCAATGTCAATAAGCGGCTGCAATTTGGTGCGATGCTCGACTACATCTACTCGAAAGGGGCCTACGCCAACCAAGCCACCAAGAATTTCACCTTCGGCTTCTCCACGTCATATACCGGCGACCGCTACGAGCTGCAGGCGTTTTACGACCACTTCAGCCTCTCCAATCGCGAGAACGGCGGTATCCCCGACGACCGCTACATCACCAACCCGGCCGAGGTGCTCGGCGGCGACACCAAAATCGACTCGCGCACCATTCCCACCAACCTCGACATCGCCCAGTCGTCGGTGAGCGGGCAGCAGCTCTACGTCAACAACCGCTACAAGGTGGGCTACTACCGCAACGTTCGCGACTCGATATCCGACACCATAGTGTCGCGCGTGTATGTGCCCGTGACGAGCTTTATCCACACCCTCGACTATGAGAGCGGCCGCCACCGCTACCGCGACGACAACGGGCCTAAGGACCGGGCGTTCTACCCCCACACCTACCTCACCTACACCGGCACCGACGATGACCACCGCGCCTGGCGCGTGGCCAACACCTTCGGGGTGCAGATGCTCGAAGGGTTCAAGCCCTGGGCCAAATTCGGCCTTGCGGCCTACGTCAAATACGAGATACAGCGATACTATCAAGCGCCCGACTCTATGCGCTACAGCAGTGAGCGCTCCACGGAGCTTGACGACTTCCCCGACGTGGACATCGCGCCCCGCACCACCCTCCACCAGCTATACGTGGGAGCGCAGCTGACCAAGAAGAGCGGCTCGCTGCTCACCTACACGGTACTCGGCCAGTTTGGCGTAGCCGGCGGCTCGGCCGGCGAGGTCGTCGTGGCCGGCGACGTCAACACCCGCTTCAAGCTCTGGGGCGACTCGCTGCGCATCACGGCCTACGGAGCCTTCACCAATCTCGGCGCGCCCTTCTACTCACAGCAGCTGGTGTCGAACCACTACGTGTGGAAGAACGACTTCGGGATGACCCGCCGCTTCCGCGTAGGCGGCCAGCTCAAATACGAGAAGAGCAACACCCTCATCGATGTGGGCTACGAGACACTGCAAAACTACATATATTATAATAACGAGGGAATGGCCACCCAGCACTCCGGGGCCATCCACGTGCTCAGCGCGCGCCTTGAGCAGAAGCTGCACTGGCGCGCCATCCACTGGGACAACGCCATCACGTTCCAGACCACGTCGAACGCCACGGTGCTGACGCTGCCCAAGCTGGCTATCTACAGCAACCTGTATCTGCAATTCCCCATTGCCAAGGTGCTGCTGGTGCAGCTCGGCGCCAACCTCAACTACTACACCCGCTACTACGCGCCGTCCTACAACCCCGCCACGATGCAATTTATGGCGCAGTCCGACACCAAGGTGGGCAACTACCCGTGGATTGATGCCTACGTCACCTGCAAGCTCAAGAAGGTGCGCTTCTTCCTGATGGTAAGCCACGTGACCCAGGGCGCGTTCAACCGGCAGTACTTCGCCATCCCCCACTACCCGCTCAATCCGCGCAAGTTCCAGCTCGGACTATCCGTTGACCTCCCCGACTGATCCCCGACAATGAAAGCGAAACGCCTCATCTCCTCCAATATGCTGCTCAACCTCGTGCTGCTCGTGGCCGTGGTGATGATAATGGTGGCGCTGCGCCGCTGCGGGCGCCCCAATGCCACACCGGCGCCTTCGGGCGGCGACACCATCGACGTGTGCATCGAGTACTCGCCGCTGTCGTTCTACACCTATGCCGACACCCTCGGCGGCTTCGACTACGACCTGCTGCGGCTCATCGCCGAGCGTCACCAGTTGCCGATGAAGTTCCACCCGGGAGTGTCGCTGCCGGTGGAGCTGGCCGGGCTACAAAGCGGGCAGTACGACCTGCTGGTATCGCAATTCCCGATGACCGTTGATGCCAAGGACCGCTACCTCTTCACCGACTCGATCTATCACGACCGTCAGACCCTCGTGCAGCGCTGCGACACCGCCGGCGCGGTGACCGTAGGCAACCAGCTCGACCTTGCCGGCCGCACCGTGTGGGTGGTGAAAGACTCGCCTATGCGCCACCGTCTGCGCACCCTGAGCCACGAGATAGGCGACACCATCATCATCCGCGAAGAAGCCGAATACGGAGCCGAGCAGCTCGTGATTATGGTGGCCAAAGGACAGATTGACTACGCCGTGGTCAACGAGCGCGTGGCGCGCCGCATCGCCGGCGACTACCCCAATGTGGACTTCGGCACCCGCATCAGCCTCACTCAGATACAATCGTGGGTGCTGCCGCTCAAGAAGCAAGAGCTTCGCGACAGCCTCAACGTGTGGATTCGCGAGCTGCGCGCCGGCAAAGAGTACGCCCGGCTGCGGCAACGCTACTTCCAATAAACACCCCTCCCCAACCAACGCCTATGAACGACTTTATCAACCATATCATTACCGACCTGATGGCCTCGGAGATAACCACCACCGGAGCCGTGGGCAAGATGCTGCTGAGCCTGGTGCTCGGCGCCGCCGTGGGCTACGAGCGCAAGCGTCGCGGGCAGATAGCCGGAGTGCGCACCTTCGCCCTGATTTCGATGGGCGCCACGCTGGCTATGATACTCTCCATCTACGTGCCGCAGGAGTACCTCGGCCTGAAAAACGGCGACCCCGGCCGCATCGCCGCGCAAGTGGTCACCGGCATAGGTTTCCTCGGCGCGGGAGCCATAATCCAGATGAAAGGTTCGGTGCGCGGCCTCACCACCGCCGCGGGGATATGGATGGTGGCGGCCATAGGTATGGCAGTGGGGGCCGGACTTTACGCCGTGGCGATAGTATCCACCATTCTCATCTTCTTCACCCTCATCCTCTTCGAGCGCTATGAACGGAGCCACAACCTCGTGCGCGAGACCAAGGCGCTGCGCATCGAGGTGCGCGAGGTGGTGCAGTCGCTCGAGAGCTACCGGCAGATGATTACCGACCTCGGCGTGAAAGTAATGGACGAATCGCTGCGCGTGGACTACGACGAGACAACCTCCACGGTGATGTTTCTCATTCTCCTGCGCGACATTAACCACCAGGCCGAGCTCTTCGCCAAGCTCCACAGCCTGCCCACAGTGAAATCAATAACCATAAGCAACGAAATCGACCTGCGACCCCGATGAACGAAGCAGCAATCAACATAGAAGGACTGATAGGCGACCTCGCCCTCATCCTGGTCACCGCGGCAGTGGTGACAGTGATATTCAAGAAGCTGAAGCAACCGCTTGTGCTCGGCTACATCGTGGCCGGCTTTCTGGTAAGCCCCAATTTCGTGCTGCTGCCCTCGATAGCCAATCAGGCCAACATCGAGTTCTGGTCGGAACTGGGCATCATCGTGATGCTCTTCAGCCTCGGCTTGGAGTTCAGCTTCAAGAAGCTGGTCAACGTGGGCGGCGCGGCCATCATCACGGCCACGGTGATAGTCACGAGTATGTCGGCCGTAGGGTTCTCGGTGGGCAAGGCGCTGCATTTCGACACCATCAACGCCATCTTCCTCGGCGCTATGATCTCGATGTCGTCGACCACCATCATCATCAAAGCCATCAGCGACTTGCGAATGAAGCAGCGGCGCTTCGTGCCGATGACGTTTGCCGTGCTGGTGTGTGAAGACCTTTTCGCGGTGTTGATGATGGTAATCCTCTCATCGATAGCCGTCAACAACAGCTTCGCCGGCACCGACCTCCTCTTGAGCATCGCCAAGATGGCCTTCTTCCTTATATTATGGTTCCTGGTGGGCGTGTATGTGCTGCCATCGTTCTTCCGCTACTTCCGCCGCTACATCGACGACGAGATACTCCTCGTGCTGGCTATGGGCCTGTGCTTTATGATGGCGGTGCTCTCGGTGTATTCGGGATTCTCGTTGGCACTGGGCGCCTTCGTGATGGGCTCAATCCTTGCGGGCACCACCGAAGCCGAGCATATAGAGAAGGTGACCAAGCCGGTGAAAGACCTCTTCGGCGCGGTGTTCTTCATCTCGGTGGGTATGATGGTCAATCCGGCGGTAATACTGCAATACATAGGTCCGATACTGCTACTCTCCACGGTGGTGATGCTCGGAATGATAACCTTCGGCACCTCGGGTATGCTCATCTCGGGACAGCCCCTGAAATTTGCCATCGAGACCGGCTTCAGCCTTGTGCCTATAGGCGACTTCGCCTTCATCATCGCCACGCTGGGTATGGGGCTGGGCGTGCTCGACCCCACCATCTATCCTATCATCGTGGCAGTGTCGGTCATTACCACCTTCTTCACGCCTTACTCCATCAAGGTGGCCGAGCCGTTCTACCGCTTCGTGGAGAAGCGGCTGCCGGAGAGTATGCAATTTCTTATCACCCGCTATAGCGCCACGGCGGCCGAAGAGGGCGACAGCCGCGGGCTCTGGCGCGAGGTGCTGAAACGTTACACTCTCAGGCTGGTAATCTATGTGGTGATACTGCTTGCCATCGCGATGCTGTCGCTGGGCTATCTGCTGCCGTTTGCCACGGAGCATTGGGGCCGCATAGGGCGTTTCGCCGCCGTGGCCGCCACCCTTGCCGGCGCCGGCCCGTTTCTTGTGGCGCTCACCTCTCACTTCACCACCCGCCACCAGCGCGAGCGTCTCAACGCCAAATTCGGCGGCCGCAGCAAGGTGCCGCTGATTGTAATGACCACGCTGCGCTTCGTCATCGTGGTGCTGTTTATCATCGCCTTCGTGTGGAACGCCTACGACCACGCCATCGGTATCTCCTTTGCCGCGGCGCTCATCTTCGTGTCGTTCCTCATCTTCTCCAAGCGCTTCAGGCGCAACGCCCGCACCATCGAGGAGCAATTCGTGCGCAACCTCAACGTGCGCGAACGGCGGCGCTCCGGGCAGGATTTCAACCTCATCTCCGACCTCCACGTGGCTTATGTGACCGTAGGCTATGAGTGCCCCTTCGTGGGCGAGCGGCTTGCCAATGCCGAGATACGTCAACGCTACGGCGTGAACGTGGTGAGCATACAGCGCGGCGGACAGACCATACCGGTGCCCGGCGCCGACCGCCGCATCTTCCCCGGCGATGTGCTCGGCATCATAGGCTCCGACGAGAAGATACTGCGGCTCCTGCCCGTAGTGGAGAAAGGCGGCACCGAGGTGAGCGGCGCCGAAGCGCTCGCTATGGAGCTTCACCACATCAACGTGGCCGAAGGCTCGAAGCTCGTGGGGCACACCTCGCGCAGCATCGGCATCCGCGACGACTACTCGGCCCTGCTCGTGGCAGTGCAGCGCGGCGAGGAGTATCTCGAGCCCAACGGCACCGAGATGTTCCAAGCCGGCGACATCCTCTGGCTCGTGGGCGACCGCCAGCGCCTCGCGCCCCTCACAGCCGCCGGCCGCGCCCCCGAAGCCGCCGACGCCGAGGAGTGAGCAGCTCGGCATCATCTCAGCGCCATTTCAGCAGCCCGGCATTAGCTCGGCATCATCTCAGCGCCATCACCTTTTTTATTGGCGGCACTTGCTTTGTGGGAAAAATGTTGTAACTTTGCACCGCAATTCGGCACCGCAAGGGCCGGAAGCGACATCGGGGCGTAGCGCAGTCCGGTTAGCGCACCTGCTTTGGGAGCAGGGGGTCGAAGGTTCGAA
>CAMHGU010000136.1 GCA_946184715.1 uncultured bacterium
GCGATGAAGTCGTCGTGCTGGGTGCTGACCACGATGGTGTGGATACGCAAGGGGCGGCGCGTGGCGGCATCGTACTCCACGGTCACCTGGCTCTTGGCGTCGGGGCGGAGGTAGGTCATCAGTCGGCCTTCGCGTCGCAGCTCGGCGAGCTCTTTAAGGATAAGGTGGGAGAGGTCGAGGGTGATGGGCATATAGCGGTCGGTCTCGTTGACGGCGTAGCCGAACATCATGCCCTGGTCGCCGGCGCCCTGCTCTTCGGCCTTAGCGCGCTCCACGCCGCGGTTGATGTCGGCACTCTGCTCGTGGAGAGCGGAGAGTACGCCGCAAGAGTCGGCATCGAATTTATACTCCGAGCGGTTGTAGCCTATGCGGTTGATGACACGGCGCGCGGTCTCGGTAAGGTCGATATAGGCCTCCGACTTCACTTCGCCGGCGATGATTACCTGGCCGGTGGTGACGAGGGTCTCGCAGGCCACTTTCGACATCGGGTCGAGGGCCATAAACTGGTCGAGGATAGCGTCGCTAATCTGGTCGGCGACTTTGTCGGGGTGCCCTTCCGACACCGATTCCGACGTAAAGAGGTAAGTAGCACGATTGTCTGGCATACGATTTAGTATTTTTATTTCTTCGATAATTGACTACAGATAGGGTTAGAAAAAAATATCGCGCACCCGGGCCGGAGGCGGAGGGGCGCGTCGCTGAGGTCAATGCTATGAAGAGCGCGGCACGTGGAGGCCGTGGCTTCGCGGTTTTAGCATTTTTTCGGGTGGTTGCAAGCAGCGACAAATCCGTCCACCGGTTCCGTAAGAGCGCCGCAAAGTTACTACATTTTCGGCAATCAGGCAATAGCATATATAAAAGGAAAGACAAAAAGCGCGCCCCGAGCGCGAAAAAGCGACAAAAATTTTGCGAAGTTGTGAAAATGCCGTAACTTTGCAGCGCAAAAGCGACGAAGAGTCGCACGTTGCCTACGATTGTCTTATGGTGTAATGGTAGCACTGCAGTTTTTGGTTCTGCCTGTCGAGGTTCGAATCCTCGTAAGACAACCTTCGATAGCCGGCCGGTGAATATCGGGCGGCTATTTTTTTGTTATCGCCCTATCGCTTTTGAGAGCGGGAATGCAAGAAAGGTTTGCAAAGTAGGGCAATAATGCTTAATTTTACGACCTGAAATAACCCAAACAATAATACGCCGGCAACGGCGCTGAAAATATAATGAAAGTACTGAAATTCGGAGGCACCTCGGTAGGCACCGTAGAGAGCCTTCGCCATGTAAAGAGCATCGTAGAGAGCTGCGAGGAACCGGTTGTGGTAGTGGTGTCGGCGCTTGGCGGCATCACCGACAAGTTGATAGCTACGGCGCGCGAAGCCGCGGCCGGCTCGCCGGCTTATCAAGAGAGCTATGCGGGCATCAAGGCTCGCCACGAGGCGGTAATCGACGGAATGGTGCCCGAAGCGGAGCGTGAGGCCGTAAGGCACGCGGTAGATGGGCTGCTCGACGAGCTGGCCAACATATATCGTGGCATCTCGCTCATCAAAGACCTGTCGCAGCACACTCTCGACATTGTGGTGAGCTACGGCGAGCGGTTATCGTCGGCCATCATCAGCCACATCATCGCGGGCGCGCGGCTATATGACTCGCGCGAGTTTATCCGCACGACGCAGCAATTCGGGAAGCACATTCTCAACCAGCCGCTTACCGACCGCCTGGTGCGCTCGGCGTTTGCCGACTTTGAAGGGCCGGTGGCCATCGTGCCCGGCTTTATCGGCAGCGACCACCTCACCGGCGAGGTTACCAACCTGGGGCGCGGCGGCAGCGACTACACCGCCGCCATCATAGCCGCCACCCTCGACGCGCGCCTGCTCGAAATTTGGACCGACGTGGACGGCTTTATGACCGCCGACCCGCGCGTCATCTCTAAGGCCTACGTCATCGACCGCCTGTCGTTTGTAGAAGCGATGGAGCTGTGCAACTTCGGCGCCAAGGTGGTGTATCCCCCCACGATTTACCCGGTATTTCACAAGAACATACCTATCCTTATAAAGAACACGTTCAACCCGACAGCGCCCGGCACCATCATCAGCGACGATGCCAGCGACGCCAGCGGGCGAGCCATCAAAGGCATCTCGTCGATCAACGACACGTGCCTTGTGGCCATGACCGGCTTCGGCATGGTGGGCGTGGTGGGCATCAGCTCGCGCGTGTTCGGCGCGCTGGCGCGTCACGGCGTCAATGTGTTCTTGGTGTCGCAAGCGTCGTCGGAGCACAACATCTCGTTTGCCGTGCGCAACGCCGACGCCGACACAGCCGTGGAGGTCCTCTCCGAGGAGTTTGCCGCCGAGATAGCGTCGGGCGAAATCACCAGCATTCAGCCCGAGCGCGACCTTGCCACGGTGGCCATCGTGGGCGAGAATATGAAGCACACCCCCGGCATTGCGGGCAAGCTCTTCAACACCCTGGGGCGCAACGGCATCAACGTCATCGCCTGCGCTCAGGGCGCTTCAGAGACCAATATCTCGTTTGTCATCAAGCTTGAGAGCCTGCGCAAAGCCCTCAACGTGATTCACGACTCGTTCTTCCTGTCGCCCACGCAGATGCTCAACGTGGTGGTGGCCGGAGTGGGTCACGTGGGGCGCAAGCTGCTGGGACTCCTTGCCGAGCAGCATGCCACACTCTACGAGCGCAAGCAGCTCGAGATACGCGTGGTGGGCATCAGCAACTCGCGGCGCGCCATCTTCGACCGCGACGGCATCGACCTCGCCACCTGGCAGCAGCAGCTCGCCGACTCGCAGCTCGAGGCCACGCCGGAGCGCATCCGCGACGAGATAATAGCGATGAACCAGTTCAACTCCGTATTTGTGGACTGCACGGCCAGCCCGGCCATCGCCGGCATCTATGCCGAGCTTCTCGACCACAACGTCAACGTGGTGGCAGCCAATAAGATAGCCGCATCGAGCGACTACGACAACTACTCGCGCCTCAAGCGCGTGGCCGCGCGGCGCGGCGTGAAGTTCCTCTTCGAGACCAACGTGGGCGCCGGCCTTCCCATCATCAGCACCATCAACAACCTCATCAATAGCGGCGACAACATTCTCGAGATTGAAGCTGTGCTCTCCGGCACCCTCAACTATATCTTCAACACGGTGGGCCCCGACGTAAGCCTCAGCACCGCCATAGCGCAAGCGCGCGATGCCGGCTACAGCGAGCCCGACCCCCGCGTGGACCTCTCCGGCACCGACGTGGTGCGCAAGCTCGTCATTCTCGCCCGCGAGTCGGGCTACCGAGTGGAGCAGAGCGACGTGGAGCGCAAGCAGTTCATACCCGAGACCTGCTTCGAAGGCACTATCGATGAGTTTATCGGCAACGTAGCCACCAAGCTCGATGCCCGCTTCGAGCAGCGCCGCGCCGAGGCCGAACGTGCCGGCAAGCGCCTGCGCTACGTGGCCTCGCTCGTCGATGGCAGAGTGTCGGTAGGTGTGCAGCAAGTCGATGACCGCCACCCCTTCTACTCCCTCGACGACAGCAACAACGTCATTCTCATCACCACCGACCGCTATCGCCGGCATCCTATGGAGATCAAAGGCTACGGCGCCGGCGCCGAAGTGACCGCTGCCGGCGTATTTGCCGACATTATCAGTATTGCCAACATCCGTTAACCCCTCCCGCAATCAGCAACTATGAAACATATCATAATCCTGGGCGACGGCATGGCCGATGAGCCTATAGCCGAGCTCGACGATAAGACCCCTCTGCAAGCCGCCGACACCCCGGCGCTCGACTGGCTTGCCTACAACTCCTCGCTGGGCATGCTCTCCACGGTGCCCCCGGGCTATGAGCCGGGCAGCGAGATAGCCCACCTGTCGCTCTTAGGCTACGACGTGCCCAAGGTGTACGAAGGCCGAGGAAGCCTCGAGGCCGCGAGTATGGGCATCGACATCGAAGAGGGCGAGATGGCCATGCGTTGCAACCTCATCTGCATCAGCCCCGACGGACGCATCAAGAACCACTCCGCCGGCCACATCAGTACCGCCGAGGCCGATGAGCTGATAAAATACCTACAGAGCGAGCTCGGTAGCGACCTCATCAGGTTCTACACCGGAGTGTCGTATCGACATCTGCTGAAGCTTCGCGGCGGCGACAAGCGGCTGCGATGCACCCCGCCCCACGACGTGCCCGGCACCCTCGCCTCGCAAGTAATGATAAAGGCCACTACCCCCGAGGCGCAGCCCACGGCCGACCTCCTCAACGACCTCATCACCCGCTCCCAAGAGCTGCTGCCGAGCCACCCCGTCAACCGTCGCCGCATAGCCGAGGGCAAAGACCCCGCCAATAGCATCTGGCCCTGGTCGCCCGGCTACAAGCCCGCGATGCCCACTCTCGGCGAGAAATACGGCATCAAGCACGGCGTGGTAATCTCGGCCGTCGATCTCATACGCGGCATCGGCGTGCTCGCCGGCCTTAAGCCCATCATCGTGGAGGGCGCCACCGGCCTGGCCGACACCAACTACGAAGGCAAGGCCCAAGCCGCAATCGACGCACTGCAAGGCGATGCCGACTTCGTGTTTCTCCACGTGGAAGCCAGCGACGAAGCCGGCCACGAAGGCGACTATCAGCTCAAGAAGCGCACCATCGAATACCTCGACCACCGCATCGTCAAGCCCATCATCGACGCTACGCTCAAGATGGACGAGCCCGTGGCCATCGCCGTGCTCCCCGACCACCCCACCCCGTGCCGGCGCCGCACCCACAGCAACGCGCCCGTGCCCGTGATGATTTTCCGCCCCGGTGAGCGCCCCGACCGCGTGCCATACTACAACGAAGAGATGGCACAATACGGCCGCCTCGGCTCCATGCGCGGCGACCAGTTTATCCGCGCCTTCCTCCAAGCATAATATCTCTCTTGAAAACACAATACTATGAACTTCTACAGCACCAACAACTACAACCATAAAGTGAAGCTCCGCGACGCAGTGCTGCGCGGCCTTGCCCCCGACCGCGGCCTCTATATGCCGGAGCGCATACCCGAATTTCCGCGAGCATTTTTCAACAACATAGGCAGCATGTCGCTCACCGACATCGCTTTCGTAGTGGCCTCGGCCTTCTTCGGCGACGAAGTGGAGAGCGACGCCCTGCAGCGCATCGTCAACGAGACCCTCAACTTCGACATTCCGCTCGTGAAAGTAGCCGACAATCGCTACTCGCTCGAGCTGTTCCACGGCCCTACGCTCGCCTTTAAGGACGTGGGCGCCCGCTTTATGGCCCGTCTGCTGGCCTACTTCAACCGTCACGACTACGATGCCGACATCAACGTGCTCGTGGCCACCTCGGGCGACACCGGCAGCGCCGTGGCCAACGGCTTCCTCGGCGTCGAAGGCGTGCACGTATTCGTGCTTTACCCCCACGGCAAAGTGAGCAAAATCCAGGAGGCGCAGTTCACCACCCTCGGCCGCAACATCACCGCCATCGAGGTCACCGGCACCTTCGACGATTGCCAAGCCCTCGTCAAGGCCGCCTTCCTCGACCCCGAGCTCAACGAGCGAATGAAGCTCACCTCGGCCAACTCCATCAACGTGGCCCGCTTCCTGCCCCAGGCGTTCTACTACTACCACGCCTACGCCCAGCTGGCAAGCCTCGGCCTGCCGCTCGACAAAGTGGTGGTGGCTGTGCCGAGCGGCAACTTCGGCAACCTCTGCGCCGGCCTAATCGCCCGCTTCACCGGCCTGCCCATCAGCCGCTTCATCGCTGCCAACAATGCCAACGACGTCTTCTATCAGTACCTGCAATCAGGCGAGTACCGACCGCGCCCCTCGGTGGCCACCATCGCCAACGCTATGGACGTGGGCGACCCCTCGAATTTCGCCCGTATTCTCGACCTCTACGGCTCCGACCACGAGGCCATCATCGCCGACATCGCCGGAATCCACTACTCCGACGACGAGATTGCCGACACCATCAAGCGCGTGCATCGCCAGAACGGCTACCTCCTCGACCCCCACGGCGCCTGCGGCTACCAAGCCCTCTGCGACCTCGCCGAGCCTGACGAAGTGGGCGTATTTCTCGAGACGGCCCACCCCGCCAAATTCAAGCACACCGTGGACCACATAATAGGCGACCCCGTCGAGATTCCCGAAAAGCTCAAAGCCTTCATCAAAGGCACCAAGCAGAGCGTGAAGCTCCCCGCCGCCTTCTCCCACTTCAA
>CAMHGU010000137.1 GCA_946184715.1 uncultured bacterium
CGCCCGAGGCTCCCGCTGCTCCCGCAGCCTCGCCTCTAATTCCCATCGTTGACATCAGTGAGGAACCGGAGATTCCCGACGTGCCCGACGGCATCGAGGAGCCCGAAATCCCCGACGTGCCCGACGACATCGAGGAGCCGGAGGAATTTCCTGAAGACCCGGAGGAGCCGGAGGAATATCCTGAAGACCCGGAGGAGCCGGAGGAATTTCCCGAAGACCCCGAGGACCCCGAGGAGACTGAATACGATGTCCAAGATGATTCAGATTACTCCGATCACTCCGAGTATTCCGATGATGACGACTCGGGTGATTCAGCGCCGCAACGTTTAGGCGACCGCCTTGAGCGCGACCTCTCTCGCGACCTTCGCCGCGCCTTCACCCTCAACGACCGCTTTCGCTTCCGCCGCGAGCTCTTCGAGAACAGCGATGTGCAGATGAACGAGACCCTCGACCTCGTCGATACGATGACCTCCTTCGAAGAGGCTGAAGAGTACTTCTACGGCGATTGCGGCTGGGATAAGGAATCGCAAGAGGTACACGACTTTATGGAAATCATAAGCCGTCATTTCAAGTAAAAGATAATGGCAGCAGGAAAGCTCTACATAGTGCCAACGCCTGTCGGGAACCTGTCCGATATGACCCCGCGCGCCATTGAGGTGCTGCGGCAGGTGGACCTGATACTGGCCGAAGACACCCGCACGAGCAGTCCGTTGCTGCGCCATTTCGGCATCACGACCCATATGGAGAGCCACCATAAATTCAACGAGCACACAGCCACGGCCGCTGTAGTGGAGCGCCTTAAGGCAGGCGAGGTGGTTGCTCTGATATCTGATGCCGGCACGCCGGCCATCTCCGATCCCGGCTTTATGCTCTCGCGTGCTTGCCGCCAAGAGGGCATCGAAGTGGAGACGCTGCCCGGCGCCACGGCCTTCGTGCCCGCGTTGGTCAATTCGGGGTTGCCCTGCGAGCGCTTCGCCTTCGAGGGGTTCCTCCCGGTGAAGAAAGGTCGCGCCACGCGCCTCGAGGAGCTCGCCACCGAGCAGCGCACTATAATCTTCTACGAGTCGCCGTTGCGACTGGTGAAGACGCTCAGCCAGCTGGCCGAGGCTTTCGGCTCTGATCGCCCCGCATCGGTGAGCCGCGAAATCTCCAAGCTCCATAACACCACCGTCAACGGCACCCTTGCCGAGCTGACGGCACACTTCACCGCCGAGCCGCCGCGAGGCGAGATTGTGATAGTGGTGGAAGGATTTAAGCCCGCGCCCGCAGCCAAGCACGACAAATATGCTCGTTTCAAGAATGCTAACAACATAACAACCAACATAATAGATTAATTTACATTATGAAAAAACTGTTACTTTCATTTTGCGCTATCGCGCTTTGTATCGGCTTCACCGCCTGCAACGGCAAACTCAAAGAGACCGAAGCCCAGCTGAAAGCCACCCAAGACTCTCTGGCTCAGATTCAGACCGACAATGCCGAGCTCAATGCCCTCATCCAAGAGATCAACGACGGGATGGAGGAGATCAAGCAAATCGAAGGCATCATCTCCACCACCAACGTGGGCGGCGAAACATCGCAAGCCGACAAGATTCGTAGCGACCTCCAGGCTATCGCCAACACCATCAAGGAGCGCCGCGACCGATTGACCGAGCTTGAAACACGCCTGCAAAACGAAGGCAAGCTCAACGACAAGTCGAAGAAAGCTATCGCCGATGCCCGCGCCCAGATTGATGAGCAGGCCAAGCAGATTGAGACCCTCGCCGAAGAACTCCGCAAGGCCAATGAGAAGATTGACCAGCTCAACACCCAGGTGGAAGGCCTCAACAAAGACGTAGAGACCGCCAATAAGGCCAAGGCCGAAGAGGAAAAAGCCAAGCGCGAAGCCGAGGCTAAGGCTACCGAGCTTGAGAACCAGCTCAACACTTGCTACTACGCCATCGGCTCCAACAAAGAGCTCAAGAAGAACAATATCATCTCCAAGAAGTTCCTCGGCCGCACCAAAGTGATGGAGAACGACAAGTACGAGCTTTCCTACTTCACCAAGGGCGACAAGCGCAGCCTCACCACCATCAACCTCCACTCCAAGAAGGCCAAGGTGCTCACCACCCAGCCTAAGGACTCCTACGAGATTACCGAGAACGACAACGGCACCAAGGTGCTCAATATCAAGGATCCCAAACGCTTCTGGGAGAAATCCGACTTCCTCGTAATCCAAATCGACTGATAGCCCAGCTACACAATATGAAGGAGGGAGGCCCCGAGCGGCTTCCCTCCTTTGTCGTTGATAACCGCCTCAACAGAGGCTGTCGAAATAGCGTTGCATCTCTTCGGGAGTATGGCAAATTACGGTCTCACCTTTAGCCGACTCACGCCGAGCCTTTTTTTTGATGTTAGTCACCGGTCGCAAGCTGTGTTTCGTGACTTTTTTCGTAACTTTGCTTTGGCGGTTGCGCTATGGAGAAGAATAGTTACATAGAGAGTAGATTGCATCGCTTTGAGGGCGATATATCGGGCATAGCGCTGCCGCGGAGCTTTGGCGACCCGTTTCATGCGGAGCCACACGCGCTGGTAAGCCGTGCGGCTGAGCTTGTGCTGCCGCGGCTGGGCGCGATAGCGGCTTTGGCCGAGGGGAAGATGATGGGTGTGCTCGTGGTGCGCGACGATGCCGGAGAGCTCGCTTACCTGGCGGCTTACTCCGGCGATGTGGCTTGCACCGAAGCGCAACGCGCCTACTTTGTGCCGCCGCTGCTCGACCTCGACGAGCCGGGCGGCTTCTATGAGCGGCTCGATGCAGAGGTGATGCGCGTGGATAGGCTGATACGCGAGGTGGAGGGTAGCGCTACCCTGCGGCGGGCTGTGGCCGAGGCCGGCGCGGCTCGCGAGCGGGCCGAGCAGGCGATAGCCGGGCAGAAGGAGCGCAACCGGCAGGCCAAGCGGCAGCGCGAAGAGCAGCGCGCTGCCGGTGCCGACGCGGCTGCGCTGGTGCGTGAGAGTCAATACGAGCGGGCGGAGCTAAAGCGACTGCGCCGGCGACTGTTACAACCCGTAGAGGCACTCGAGGCGCAGATTGCCGGCTACGAGCGCGATGTGGAGAGGCTGAAGCAGCAGCGACGTATGATGTCGGAAGCGGTGCAGCGTGAGATTTTCGCGTTGACGCGGGTGCTTAACGCGCGAGGCGAGCAGCACTCGCTGTTGCAGATTTTCGATGGGTTGCCGCCCTCAGGGGCGGGCAGCTGCGCGGCGCCGAAGCTGTTGCAATACGCCTTTGCGCAAGGCTTGGCACCGCTTGCGATGGGCGAGTTCTGGTACGGCGCTCCGCTTGGTGGGCGACAGCAGGGCCGCTTCTATCCGTCGTGCGAGTCGCGGTGCCGTCCTATTTTGGGATTTATGCTTCAGGGGGTGGAGCGCTATTTCACTCGCTCGTAGCGCTTGCCGGTCCAGCGATAACGCAGCTCGGGGCGCAGTTTCGCCTGCCACTCGTCGAGGTTTTCGCGACTCATCCACTCCTTGGCGTTGAGGGTCACAAGCAGATTGCCGTTGGCCGGGTCGATGTCGTAGGCCATAAACGGCATTTCGTCGTATTCCACCTGCTCGAGCGCGTCGCGGTCGGTTTTGTCGTTGTTGATGAGGAAATCGGCAATCGCGGGGCGCGTGAATATCTTCTCTTGGTTTTTGCTGAGGCTCCAGTCGGCTTCGTACACGGTGAGGTAGCTGTCGGGGTGGGGCAGGTCGAAGGTCTTGACGAGCACAATCTTAGGCTTCTTGACGGTGGTGTCGGAAACCCAGAGTTGCACGTCGCTGAATTCGGTGAGCTGTACCTTCATAAAGTTGGGCATTACGGTGTCGAGGGCCGAGTAGCCGCGCAGGGCATTGGAAGCGGCTACGCTCTGGCCGTTGTCGTAATAGTCGAGCAGATCGAGGCGCTGGCTGTGCTCGATGAGGTCGAAGATGTCGGCCACGGTATCGGATAAGAACATCTGGCGGGCGGTGACGGCGTGCACGTGACACGGCAGGAGCGCCGCTGCGACCAAGAGGGTGTAAAGTAGGCGTTTCATAGGTAGAGGGGTTATCGTTTCTTCTTGTCGTCGTAGTGAGAGCGGGGCTTGCGAGGCGGTCGTCGGGAGTCGCGTTCCCAGTCGTCGGTGCGGGTGGCGCGCTTGCGCTTTGCCTCAGTGCGGGCGCGGCGCTGCTCACGCTCGCGCTCGAAGCGGCTCGGCGGCGTGGCGCGCTCGCGCTGGTCGCCGTCGGCGCTGTAGTCTTTGTCGCGCTTCGCAATCTCGGTATATACACGCTTGCCGTAGAACTCCGTGCCGCGCAGGCAGCTCACCACCTTATCGGCCGCGCCCTTCTCCACGTCGAAGAGCGAGTAGCCGGTGAGCAGGTCGATAGCACCGATGCTCACCCGCCGGCCTTCCACGTTGCGGTTGATCATCTTGATGAGGTCGGGGGCGAAGAAGCCGTCGGCCTTGCCGAGGTTGATGTAGAGGCGCTCGTAGCCGCGCTCGGCCTCGCGCCGGTCTTTATCGGCGTCGGTGCGGGCGGCTTTGCGGTCGCCGCGCTTGTCGCCGCGCTCGCCGCGGGCGGGCTTGTCGGCCTCTTCGATGTCGATTTTGCGGGCGTCCTTGTAGTAGTCGAGCAAGCGGTTAAACTCCATCGAGAGCACACGCTTGAGGAGGTCCTCGCCGCTGAGCCAGCCGAGCTTCTTCATCACGCCGGGGATATAGCGGTTGATCTCTTCCTCGTTGACCTCGGTGCGCTCAATGCGGTCGGCAAGGTTGTAGAGCTGCTTCTCGATGATGCTTTTGGGCGAGGGCACGCTGCTGCGCTCAAACTGCTTGCCGATTTGCTTCTCGATGCGGCGTATCTTGCCCTTCTCGCGGGTGTGGATGATGGCGATTGAGATGCCGGTCTTACCGGCGCGACCGGTGCGTCCGCTGCGGTGGGTATATACGTCGATGTCGTCGGGGAGGCCGTAGTTGATGACGTGGGTGAGGTCGCTCACGTCGAGGCCACGGGCCGCCACGTCGGTGGCTACGAGCAGCTGCAGGTTGCGGTCGCGGAATTTCTTCATCACCCAGTCGCGCTGATCCTGCGAGAGGTCGCCGTGGAGGGCGTCGGCGTTGTAGCCATCGGCGATGAGGTTGTCGGCCACCTCTTGGGTCTCGCGCTTGGTGCGGCAGAACACGATGCCGTAGATGTGGGGGTTGAAGTCGGCAAGGCGCTTGAGCGCGGTGTATTTGTCTTTGGCGCTGACGAGATAGTAGAGGTGGCGCACACTGGCGGCGCCTTCGTTGCGGGTGCCAACCACATACTCTTCCGGCTCGTGCATATATTTGCGGGCCAGCTTCTCGATGGGCTTGGGCATCGTGGCCGAGAAGAGCATCATCTTGCGCTCTTGCGGCACATGGGAGAGTACCTCGTCGATGTCGTCGACGAAACCCATATTGAGCATCTCGTCGGCCTCGTCGAGGATTACGGTGCGCACGGCGTCGAGGTCTACCTTCTCACGGCGGATAAGGTCGAGCAGTCGGCCGGGCGTTGCCACCACCACCTGCACGCCGCGCTCGAGGGCCGATATCTGGCTGCGGATGCTCGAGCCGCCGTACACCGGCAGCACGCTAATCTCGGGGAGGTACTTGGCGAAGTCGGTGAGGTCGCTGCCTATCTGGAGGCACAGCTCGCGCGTAGGAGCGAGGATGAGGGCTTGGGGCGCGAGAAGCGTGGCGTCGATGCGTTGCAGCAGCGGAAGCCCGAAGGCCGCCGTCTTGCCTGTGCCGGTTTGCGCCAGCGCTATCACGTCGCGGTCGGCGGTGAGTAGGTGAGGTATTACGAGCTCTTGAATAGGCATCGGTCGCTCAAATCCGAGTTCTTCAATGGCTTTGAGTAGCGCCGGTGCCACTCCAAGTTGTTCAAATGTCATATAAATATGGTTTCTGCTGGTTTGAAAGTGCAAAGTTAGTGCAAGCCGAGCGCATTGCCAAATTCGCTTCCGCATTTTATTGCCGTGTTGTCGGCTAATTCGGTCCGAATGTGCCGGCCGGCGGCCACGCCAGCTGTAAAAATTTCCAAGTTTGTAAGGTTAACTTTATAAACTCGGTGGAAATCTTCAAGCGCTGAGAGAATAAGTTCCGTCACTGGAGCCTGAAGTTGATTGGGGTGGTGTACCACACGTTGACCGGC
>CAMHGU010000138.1 GCA_946184715.1 uncultured bacterium
ACAGCCAGCCGAAGCAGAAAGCCCCGAAGCAGAAAGCCGGCGTGTCGCTCATAGGAGGAGCACCGGGCGGCTTGCCGGGTCTCGGGTTGGAACTCAGGGCCGAGCCGTGGAAGATGGACAGCACTTACCGATTCCTTGACGAAATCGAGTCCGACACCATCAGCTATATCCTTGTGGAGTGAAGCCGGGCGGGCGGTCTCCGCGCGGAATAGGTGCGTGAAGAAGTCGAAATCGGGGCTTGCCGAAAATTTATCGGCTGGAAAATTTGAAAATGTCGGCAAAAAGTGTTTACTTTGCGTGCTGATTTGCGAAAGGAGCAGTGAGCTGAGGCAATCGAGGCGGCTGCGACCGAGAGCGAAACGGTGATAAAATACTGAATATTAACTCTTTACGACAATGCAAATATTATTATCCGTACTGATTCTCATCTGCGCCGTGCTGCTTATCGGTGTAGTACTTATACAGAAATCGAAGGGCGGCGGCCTTGCAGCCGGCTTCGATAGCGGCAATAAGGCGTTCGGTGTGCGCACCGCCACGAGCTTTGTGGAGCGTGCCACTTGGACACTCGCCATTGCCATCTGTGTGCTGTCGATAGCATCGGCTTTCTTCACTCCCAACTCGGTGGTAACCTCACGCGTGAGCGAATCGCCGAAGCAGGAAGTGCCGCAAGCCTTCGGCACGCAGACCGAGCAGAACGCTCAGCCCGCAGCTCCCGCAGCACCTGCTCAGTCAGCACCCGCGGCTCCTGTAGCACCTGCAGCACCCGCCGGCAAGTAATTGCCCGGCAGCCCCGAGAGGTGTAGCCTCTCGTTTTACACGGAATGATGCTCGAGTGGTTGAAGAGGCACGCCTGGAAAGCGTGTAAGCGTCAAAAGCGCTTCGGGGGTTCGAATCCCCCTTATTCCGCGACTCTCATAATGGTTTTCTATGGCGGTCTGCCCTGTTTGAAGGGCGGACCGTCAGCTTTCTATAGAATCTATAGACTTAATAGTAACTATAGGCTTTGGGGCGGGCTATGAGTTGAAGAGGGAGAGGAGGAGCGAGGTGAGGTAGCTGCCGAAGGAGATTAGGAGCCATATCAGGCCAATAATCAAGGCGAGGAGCACCACGATGGCGATGGCCGATTGCCAGGCACGGCGGTTGACCTTGCGAATGATGGCCTCGTTGCCATCGACAAAGCCTTGAATCATAGCCATATTCTGGGTGTTGGAGCGGTGGAAAATATCGATGATGTCGCCCACGAAGAAGGGTAGGAGGCCGAGGAGGACGTCGCGCAGGGTGTTGTTGAGGATTGCTAAGGTAAGCGGCACGCTCTTGATAACCTTGATGGAGAAGTAGAGAAACGGCACCGATGAGACGGCGGTGATGGTGTCGCCCCAGCCGGGGATAAGCCCTATGAGCGCGTCGAGGTAGTATCGCTCCATATATCGGGTGGCGGTGCGCATAGCCCGGTAGCCTTTGTTGGCCATCAGGCGCTGCCGTCGCTGCTCGCGTTTCAGTTCTTTGTCCATAGGGGCGGGGCTTTAGCGAGGGATTCTGATTTCGAAGGCTTGCGGCTCTAAGCCCGTGCGCGGCAGCAGGATTGCCGCGATGCGCCTGTCGTAGAAGGTATGCCCGGAGGGTAGCGCTGCCTGTAGAGCGTCGATACACTCACTGCTGAGCGAGCTTCGAGTAGCGAGCGCGATGGCCGGCACGCCGCGGGCGATGGCCGAAGCGAGAGCGTCGGCTTCGGAAGCAGGCGCGATGAGCATAGCAGTGTCGGAGCGCAAGTCGGGGGTGATGACTGCCGCGGAGCTTGCGAGCTTTACTGCCGTGGCTATGTGGCTGATGCCGCCTGTAATGGCGACCGATGCGGGTTGCAGGCGGTTGACCACACGCAGCGCGAGCTTGGCCTGCGCCAATGCCACACCGCGGCACTCGGCGGCCAGCGTGTCGTAGCCGTAGAACGGCAACGGCTGGCAGGCCACATTGGTGATGAAGTCGAAGGCCGAGGGCGAGTGGACGCCGTGGCCGCGGCTGCGCATCAAGGTGTGGAGCAGATGTAGCAGCATCGTCAGCGCAGTAATATTACTCGATTGGGAAGCAGGGGCGCTTCGGGGTCTTTGATGTCGTTGCGCGAGGCGAGGTTCTTGAGGCGTATGCCATAGAGCTGGGCGATGTCCCAGAGGGTCTGGCCTGGCGCCACGATGTGGGTGTCGTGGCCTATCACGGCTTGCTTCTCCTTCTTCTCGAGCCACACAATCTCGTCGGGCTGTAGCACGGCGTTGCGGTCGGTGCCTTTGTCGCGGTCGTTGTACTCGGCGAGGCGATGTGCGTCGATACCCAGCTCGGCGCCGATGATAACGTAGGTGTCGCCGGCGTGGGCTTTGACGTAGTGGAGGCCCCAACGGCGCTTGATGGGGTGGGCTGTGTCAAATTCCGACTCGATGCTCTGCTCCACGCTCCCCACCTCGGCCGATTGCGGCTGCGGCTCTTCCACCTCGGCGATAGGCTCTTGGCTTGGCGCGGCGGGCGCGTCGCCACGGTCGAAGCGGGCGAGGTCGAAGCGCTCGATGAGGTCGCAGAGCAGTTGTGGGTAGCGGGGATTGGTGGCGTAGCCGCAGTCGCTGAGGCCTTGTGCCCAGCCACGATAATCGGCAGGGTCGAGGCTGAACAGGCGCGCATAGCGGCGGCGCTGGAGGAAGGCGGCGTGGTCGTCGAACGACGCGCGGGCCGATGAGTACACACGGAAGCACTCCTGCTCCTCGTCGTCGTCCTTGTGGTAGCCCTCGCCGGTCCAGTCGCGGTGGCACTTGATGCCGAAGTGGTTGTTGGCCTCTACGGCCAGGTCGCTCTTGCCGGCGCCCGACTCGAGAATGCCTTGAGCCAGGGTGATGCTGGCCGGAATGCCGTAGAGCTGCCGGTGCTCTACGGCCACATCGGCATACGTGTTGATGTAATTCTCGATGTCTTTATTGGTGTAACCTTGCGAATATAAGGCTACAAATAGCATAAAAATAGCAATTATGGGGCGCAAAGTATTGCTCTTTAAAAAATTATCGTTATATTTGCGAAAATAGAAACTAACCATGGAACATAAAAACATTGTCACAAAGATAGAAGTTTATTCTTACAACGAGCTAACGGAGGAGGATAAAAAAGTTGTTGATGCGGCAAAAAAAGCCACAACGACTTCATATACGCCGTATAGCCACTTCAATGTGGGGGCAGCGGTGTTGCTCGACAACGGCGAGATAGTGGCCGGCAGCAACCAGGAGAACGCGGCGTTTCCGAGCGGGACGTGTGCGGAGCGCACTACGGTGTTCTACGCCCACGCGCGCTATCCCGAGGCCAAGATGCTCACGCTCGCCATCGCGGCCTATGCCGACGGCCACTTCCAGGCTAAGCCGATATCGCCGTGCGGCGCTTGTCGGCAGGCGATACTCGAATACGAGAACCTGGCCAAGCAGCCCATCCGCATAATCCTCTACGGCGAGGACGAGATTTATGTGTGCCCCGATGGCATCAGCTCGCTGTTGCCGTTCTGCTTCACTGAATTCTAAACCCTTTTGCACAATGGACATCACGCTTCCGCGCCGCACCGGCGGTAAGGACGGAATAACGCTTCGCGGAGTGAAGCAGCTGACGGTGATCGGCGCCAACGGCGCCGGTAAGACTCGCTTGGTGCGTAGCCTGATGGCCTCGTCGGGCGCTAAGGCATTTGCGATGTCGGCCCTGCGCGCCACCATACCCTCGGCCGTGGCGGCGAAGCCCGCCGAAGGCTCTATCGATGCTCTCTACCTCGAGGCCTCGTCGAGTACGCATATCATTCAAGGGTCGGCGGCATCGGAGTTTGACCGGCTGATGTATCTGCTGCTCTACGACGAATTTGTGGAGATGCTGCGCTACAAGCGCGCCGCGCTATCCGACTCTCGCGCCACGCTTGCGGTGACGAAGCTCGACATCGTGACCCGCAGCTGGGAGAAGGTGTTTCCCGGCAACCGGATGCTGCGCGAGGGCGGGCAGCTGCTGTTCACCTCCGATAGCGGCGACGACTCCTACTCGGCCGGTCGCCTGTCGGACGGCGAGCGCGCCGTGATGTACTACATAGGCGCCGCGCTCTACGCGCCCCGCGAGGCGGCAATCTTCATCGACGACCCGGGCGTGTTTATCCACCCGAGCATGATGACCACCCTGTGGAATGCCGTGGAGCAGATGCGCCCCGATTGCATCTTCATCTACAACACGAGCGACCCGTACTTCGCCTCGTCGCGCCTCGACAACCGGTGTGTGTGGGTGAAATCCTACGACGCGGCCACGCAGAGCTGGGACTACGAAGTGGTGGGCTCGCAAAACCTCTCGGAGCAGCTCTTTATCGACCTGCTGGGCACCCGCAAGCCGGTGCTCTTCATCGAGGGCGATTCGGTCCACAGCATCGATGCCAAGCTCTATCCGCTGGTGTTTCGTGAGTACACGGTAAAGCCGCTTGGCAGCTGCGACAAGGTAATCGAGACCACGCGGAGCTTCAGCGACCTCACATCGTTTCATCATCTCGACAGCTACGGCATCGTGGACCGCGACCGCCGCAACGAGAAGGAGGTGAACTACCTTCGCGGCCGCAAGATACTGGTGCCCGAGGTGGCCGAGATAGAGAATATGCTGTTGCTGCCCGACATCGTGGCGGCGATAGCGCAGCGCCGCAAGCGCGACGGCCGCAAGGTGCTGGCCCGAGTGCAGGAGGCGGTAATCAATATGTTCCGCAAAGAGATGAAGGCTCAGGTGCTGGAGCATGTGCGCCACTATGTGAAGCGCTCCGTGGAATATCACGCCGATGGCCGCTTCACCAATATCACGGCTATTGAGAACCATCTGCGCCACCTCGTGGATGAGATAAAACCGCGCGACCTCTACGACAGCCTGACGCGCGAATTTAGCGAGATGCTCGCCCACAACGACTACACCGGCATCCTGCGTGTATATAACCAAAAACAGATACTTGCCGATTCGCGCGTGGCGCAGCTGTGCGGCTTCGTTGATAAGCACGAGTATCTGCGCTATCTGCTCAACACCCTCAAGAGCAACGACGACTACGCCCTGCGTATCCGCAACGCCGTGCGCCGCTGCTTCCTCCTTCCGCCCGAATGACTCGTAAATCGACAGCAGCCGATTGGCTCGAAGCTATCAGGCCACGCACCTTGCCGGTGAGTGTGGCCGGAGTGATTGCCGCCGGTGGCATCAGCGTGTGGGAGAGTAAATTTGCCGCAGTGCCGTGGCTGCTGTGCCTGGCCTTCGCGGTGCTCGCGCAAATAGTGTCGAACCTTGCCAACGAATACTACGACTATCGTCACGGCCTCGACCGCAAGGGCCGCGTGGGCCCACGCCGCGGAGTGACCGAAGGCACCATAGCTCCTGCCACGATGAAGCGCGTCACCTATGCTCTGCTGGCCCTCGACGGGGCCATAGGCTGCTGCCTGATACCTTACGGCGGGTGGTGGCTCATAGGGGTAGGGGCCTTCATTGCCATCTTTGCCCTTGCCTATAGCGCCGGGCCGTACCCGCTCTCAAGCCACGGGCTGGGCGATGTGGCCGTGCTGCTCTTCTTCGGCATTATTCCCGTCAATTTCACCTTCTATGTGGAGGCCGGCTACTTCTCAATCTACGCCTTCTGGACGTCGATAGCGGTGGGGCTTCTCGGTACCAATGTGCTGATAGTTAATAATTATCGCGACTATGCCGACGACAAGGCGGTGGGGAAGCGCACCACCGTGGTGATGTTCGGGCGGCAATTCGGGGTGTGGTTCTACCTGTTCAATATCGTGGCGGCTATGGCGGCAGTGGCGATGCTGCGGCCGCTGGTGGGGTGGGCCGCGCTGGCGGCCATCGAGGTGGCCGTGGCGCTCAATCTGCTCACGTGGCTACACCTGCGGCGGCGCGAGGGCGCGGCGCTCAACCCTCTGCTCGGCACCACCTCGCTCGACCTCCTCGCCGTGGCGTTGGCTATAGCAATCACGGCTATTATAGCATAGCCGAGCGCCGGCACAGCGCCAAGCCTGCTTTTTTTGCGGCATTAATGACCGAAAAATGCGTATAAATGTATAACTTTGTGGCTGAAAAAGGCATAGCGGCGCAACCGCGCGCCCTTGCCGAGCGTCAATATATATATAAGGAGTACAATTTCAATACCTATAATAATAAT
>CAMHGU010000139.1 GCA_946184715.1 uncultured bacterium
CGAGTATCTGGTGCCGGCGGCCGAGGAGGCTGAGGGCTCAGAGGCGGAGTAGGCGCAGGGCGGCGTTGAGGATGTGGGAACCGCCTTTGCCGCCGATGGCGATGTAGCGATAAAGCAGGGCAAAGAGGGGGCGCAGGCGGCGCGGCAGATGTCGGAGTGTGGCTTCGTAGATCTCTTTCCCCACGCGGGCACCTTCTTTAGTACATAGTCCGGCCACAACCAGCCGGCGATACTCCACGATTGAGAGGAGGCGGTTGCGGTCGGGGCGGCCGCTTCGGTCGATGTCGGCTCTCACCTTTTCGATAGCGGCGAGCCAAGTGTCGGGTTTGTCGCTGACGCGGGTGCCGGTGATTGAAGTGGGGTGCGACGTGATGGTGACGAGAGGCTCCGTAGCGAGCGACATTACGCGCTCGGAGGCCAGGAGCAGACGGGTGCCGAGTTCCCAGTCGTTCCATCCCATGAGCTTCTCGTCCCAGGCGCCAACGGCTTCGATGAGTGAGCGGCGCACAGCGTAGCACTGCGTGGAGAGGAAAGAGTGGTGGAGCTGGCAAGCGAGATAATGGGCTGTGACGGCTTTGCGCACGGTGGTGCTACCCGTGACGGCATCGACCACTCGCGAAGGCACGTGAATGATGTCGAGGCTATCGCCGTGGGTGTCGATTGCTTGGGCATAGCGCTCTATCAGCTCGGGGTGCATGGTGTCGTCGGAGTCGAAGAAAATCACCCAGTCGGTGGCGGCGAAGCGCAGGCCGGCATTGCGGGCGGCGCAGGCGCCGTGGCGGCTCTCGCTGAGGAGGGTGACGCGCATTGATGGGTGAGAAGCGCAGCGCTCGGCAAAGGCTTGGAGCAACGCGGGGGTGGTGTCGGTCGAAGCGTTGTCCACGAGAATGAGGTCGAAATGAGCATACGTCTGCGCCAGCACGCTCTCGAGCGTCCGCCCGATGTGCTTCTCTCTGTTGTAGGCCGGTATAATAACTGTCAGACGTGTCATTTCATAGTATCAGCGGCGCGCGCTGTGCTCGGCGCCGAGGGGCATAAAGAGCAAGCGTCGCCACTATATATAATAGTAACGACGCTCGCAGGCTTTTATTTCAGAGTAGGGTCGTAAAATCAGTGGTTGTTGTTGCCACCGCCGTTTCGGCGCGGGCCGCGGTTGTTGCCGCCCTCGCGACGCTGACCGCCGTTGCCGTTGCTGTCGCGGCGCGGGCCGTGGCTGTTGCCGCCTTCGCGGCGCGGGCCGTGGCCGTTGCCACCTTCGCGACGCGGAGCGCGATGAGGCTCCTCGTAGCCTTCGGGCTTCTCTTGCAGAGCCTTGAGCGAGAGGCGGAACTTGCCGGTCTTCTTGTCGATCTCAATAAGCTTGACGGTGAGTTCATCGCCTTCGTGAATACCGCTCTCTTCCATGCTGCCGAGGCGATCCCACGAGATTTCCGAGATGTGGAGCAGGCCGTCGCGGCCGGGCATAAACTCAACGAAAGCGCCGAACTCGAGGATGCTCACCACCTTACCGGTGTAGATCTGGCCCTCTTCAGGGACGGCGATAATCTCTTCGATGCGAGCCTTGGCGGCATCGAGCGCAGCCTTGTCGGCAGCGGCGATTTCGATGTGGCCCACGCCGTCGATTTCGTCGATGGTGATGATGGTGCCGGTGGCTTCCTGAATACCCTGGATAGTTTCACCGCCCTTACCGATGATGGCGCCGATAAACTCTTTATCGACAGTCATAGTGATGATGCGCGGCACGTGAGGCTTGTAGTCTTCGCGCGGCTCGGGAATGGTCTCGTTGATCTTGTTGAGGATGTGGAGACGTCCGGCCTTGGCTTGCGCGAGGGCCTTCTCGAGGATTTCGTAGCTGAGGCCATCCACCTTGATATCCATCTGAGTGGCGGTGATACCGTCGGCCGTACCGGTCACTTTGAAGTCCATATCGCCGAGGTGGTCCTCATCGCCGAGGATATCGGTGAGGATAGCGTATTTGGGGCTGGTGGTGTCGTGGATCAGACCCATAGCCACGCCGGCCACGGGCTTCTTCATCTTCACACCTGCATCGAGGAGGGCGAGAGTGCCGCCACACACGGTGGCCATCGACGACGAGCCATTGGACTCGAGGATGTCGCTGACGATGCGGAGGGTGTAGGGGAAGTCGTCGGGGAGCATCGGCTTGAGGGCACGGTGGGCCAGGTTGCCGTGGCCTATCTCGCGGCGGCTGACGCTGCGCTGCGGGCGCGCCTCACCGGTGGAGAACGGCGGGAAGTTGTAGTGGAGCAGGAAGCGGTCCTTGCCTTGCTCGAGGGCGTTGTCGATAATCTTCTCATCGAGCTTGGTGCCGAGGGTTACGGTGACGAGGGCCTGAGTCTCGCCACGGGTGAACACGGCGGCGCCGTGAGGCCCGGGCAGATAGTCGGTCTCGCACCAGATGGGGCGAATCTCGTCGGTCTTACGGCCGTCGAGGCGGATACCTTCGTCGAGGACGCAGCGGCGCATTGCCTCTTTCTCCACGTCGTGGTAGTAGCGGCGGGCGAGCGGCTCTTTCTCTTCGCGCTCCTCTTCGGGGATAGTCTCGATAAACTCATCGACGATAGCAGCGAAGCTGTCGGCGCGCCAGTGCTTATCGGCGCTGCCGGTCTTGGCGATGGCGTAGGCCTTGTCGTAGCATTCGGCCCACACACGCTTGCGGAGCTCTTCGTCGTTGGTCTCGTGGCAGTATTCGCGCTTCACTGTGGAGCCAACCTCTTCGGCGAGCTCTTTCTGGGCGAGGCACTGCACCTTGATGGCTTCGTGGGCCACCTTGAGGGCTTCGAGAAGCTCGGCTTCGCTCACCTCTTTCATCTCGCCCTCGACCATCATAATGTTCTCGTAGGTAGCGCCTACCATCAGGTCCATATCGGCCTCTTTGAGCTGGTCAAAGGTGGGGTTGATGACCCACTCACCGGCCACGCGAGCTACGCGCACCTCCGAGATGGGGCCATTGAACGGCACGTCGCTCACCGCCAGGGCAGCCGAAGCAGCGAGGCCGGCAAGAGCGTCGGGCATATCCACGTTGTCCGACGAATAGAGGGTGACGTTGACAAACGTCTCAGCGTGATAATTGTCAGGGAACAACGGGCGGAGTACACGGTCCACAAGGCGGGCAGTCAATATCTCATAATCGGAGGGACGAGCCTCGCGGCGGGTGAAGCCGCCGGGGAAGCGTCCGGCCGACGAAAATTTCTCTTTGTACTCAACTGTAAGGGGCATAAAATCAACCCCTTCGCCGGCCTCCTGGGCCGACACAACTGTGGCGAGCAGCATAGTCTTACCCATGCGAAGCTCAACGGCGCCATCGGCTTGCTTTGCGAGTTTGCCCGTCTCGATGGTGATTTCACGTCCGTCGGGCAGCGCGATGGTCTTCTTAATCGGTTTCAACATATCTTTAATTTCTTTCCTTTTTTTAATCGAGCGCAAAGTTACTGAAAAAAAGCTACTTCACCGCCACAATCGACAAATATTTCGCAAAGCGGGGGTGAAATAGTAGCTATAGAGGCTATAGTAACTATAGGGGGTGATAGGTGAATCAGAGGGCGAGGGCGGGCGGGACCATCGCTTGGGCTGCGGGGCGGTTGCCGTGGTGCAGGAGGTCGCGCACGATGCTGCTGCTGATGTGGCTATGCTCGGGGAGGGAGTAGAGAAGAATGGTCTCGATGCCGTCGAGGTGTCGGTTGACGAGGGCGAGGGTGCGCTCGTATTCGAAGTCGGCCACGGAGCGGACGCCGCGCACGATGAATCGAGCGCCCGCCTTGCGAGCGGCATCGACGGTAAGGCCGTCGTAGCTTATCACCTCCACCCGCGGCTCATCGGCGTAAAGGTCGGCAATCTGCTTGAGGCGCTCCTCGGCGCTGTAGAGGCTCCGCTTGCTGTCGTTGATGCCGATGGCGATGACAATGCGGTCGAAAATCGCCAGGGCGCGCGCCACGATGTCGGCGTGGCCTAAGGTGAAGGGGTCGAAGCTCCCGGGGAATATGGCTGCTGGCATTGCTGTTGAGGGTGTTAAGGTGGCGGTTTACACTTCGGCGATGTCGCTGTCGTCTTCCACCACGAGATTGTTGATGATAAACTCTTGCCGCTCCATCGTGTTCTTGCCCATATAGAAACCGAGCATATCGGTTACGGCGTCGTCCTTCTTGAGGTTGACGCGGTCGAGGCGCATATCGGGGCCTATAAACTCGCGGAACTCGTCGGGCGAGATTTCGCCGAGGCCTTTGAATCGTGTAATCTCGGCGTTGTCGCCGAGCTTGTTGATGGCGGCGATGCGCTCCTCGTCGGTGTAGCAGTAGTATTTCTCGATGGGCTGCGACTTAGCGCCTTTGCCACGCTGTCGCTTGGCCTCTTTCTTGTTCTGGACGCGGAAGAGGGGCGTCTGGAGGATATATACGTGTCCTTTCTTGATGAGGTCGGGGAAGAACTGCAGGAGGAATGTGACCATCAGCAGGCGGATGTGCATCCCGTCCACGTCGGCATCGGTGGCGATAATCACCTTGTTGTAACGCAGGCCGTCGAGACCCTCTTCAATGTTGAGGGCGGCTTGCAGGAGGTTGAACTCTTCGTTTTCGTACACCACCTTTTGGGTCTTGCCGTAGGTGTTGAGCGGCTTGCCACGGAGTGAGAATACGGCCTGAGTGTCGACGTTGCGCACCTTGGTGATGGAGCCGGAGGCCGAGTCGCCCTCGGTGATGAATATGGAGGTCTGGTCGCGGAGGTCGCCCTTGGCGTCGTTAAGGTGGAAACGGCAGTCACGGAGCTTGCGGTTGTGGAGGGCTACCTTCTTGGCGCGCTCGCGGGCTTGCTTAGTAACTCCGGCTATCGCCTTTCGCTCCTTCTCCGAGTCGACAATCTTCTTAAGCATCACCTCGGTGAGGTTGGGCTCGCGGTGGAGGAAGTTGTCGAGTTCCTTCTTGATGAAGTCGTTGACGAATTTATACACCGTGGGGGCACCCGGCTCGTTGCTGATATTGGAGCTGCCGAGCTTGGTCTTGGTCTGCGACTCGAAGATAGGCTCGGAGATGCCGATGCTGATAGCGGCCACCATACCGTTGCGGATGTCGCTGTACTCGAAGTTGCGGCCGAAAAACTCCTTGATGGTGCGCGACACGGCCTCGCGGAAGGCGCTCTGATGGGTGCCGCCCTGGGGCGTGTGCTGCCCGTTGACAAAGGAGTAGAACTCCTCACCGTACTGGGCGGCGTGGGTGATTACGACCTCGATGTCCTGCCCCGTGAGGTGAATGATGGGATAGAGCGGCTCGGTGGTCATATAATCCTTGAGGAGGTCGCAGAGGCCATTCTTGGAGTGGAATTTGCGGCCATTGAAGGAGATAGTAAGGCCGGTGTGCAGGTAGGAGTAGTTCTTCACCATCGTCTCCACGAAGTCCTCGTGGTAGCTATAGCCGCGGAAGATTTCGCCGTCGGGCTCAAATTGCACGAGGGTGCCATTAGGCTCGTCGGTGGGGACAATGCCGCTCTGCTCCACGAGCTCGCCCTGGCGGAAGGAGGCCGAGATGGTCTGCCCGTCGCGGAACGACTGGATGTAGAACGAAGCCGAGAGCGCGTTGGTGGCTTTGATACCCACGCCATTAAGGCCTACCGACATCTTGTAGTTCTTGGTGTCGTACTTGGCGCCGGTATTGATTTTGGAAGCCGCGTCGATAAGCGAAGCCAGAGGGATGCCGCGGCCGTAGTCGCGCACCGACACCGCGTGGTCGCTCACCTCGATGTCGATCTGCTTGCCGTAGCCCTGATTGTGCTCGTCGATAGAGTTGTCGAGCACCTCTTTGAAGATGACGTAGATGCCGTCGTCGGGCTGCTCGCCGTTGCCGAGCTTGCCAATGTACATACCCGGGCGCAGGCGAATGTGCTCGCGCCAGTCGAGAGTTCGTAGCTCGTTGTAGCCGCCATTGTCGGGCAGCTGCTCATATTCTAATTCCTGCTCGTTAGCCATAGAGGATGGTAAAGTGGGGTTATCATTCAATTCTCGCAAAGTTACGAAAAATTTCTCACATTCGCGCTATCGGCTCTTCGGCCGCAGCTTTCGGGCACCTATCTAACCGCTTAGCGGCTATGCTCCTTCGCGGCCTTGAAGCGGCCGATTTTGGGGTCATCGGTTTATAATTTGGGCGACCCTACCCTATATGTGGCAAATT
>CAMHGU010000140.1 GCA_946184715.1 uncultured bacterium
GCCCCACATTGACGCGCAGCGGCTATGTGGGGGAATCGTCGCCACCACACATCGGCTACCTCGAAGAGGTTGTACCACGTTATAGTATCCTATCATCCACCCGTGCCCTGGCGATTGGTGTGTAACCTCTTCGAGGTAACATCCACGGTGGGGGTGCTGTGTACCCCACATAGCCGCTGGCGCGTCAATGTGGGGCTAACAAGCTAAAACCTCTGCGAGGTTTCCCTCCCACGCAGCGCAATCCCCGCCCCCTTTTCGGATGCCTACTGCTGCGGCTTGGGCATCACGCGCAGCCAGCGGATATATCCGGCGATGGCTATGAGGACATACAGACCGTAAAGTCCGGCTTTGAACGGGATACCTTTTACGACATACAAAACGCAGCACACCACATCGACCACAATCCAAAGCAGCCACTGCTCGGCGTACTTGCGCGACAGCGCCCAGAGCGCCACGAAGCTCATCGCGTTGGTAAACGAGTCGGCAACGGGCACCGTACTATTGGTAAAGGTGATGAGCACCCAATAGGTAGCGCCCCATAGGGCAAAGAAGGCAATGGCGGCCGGCAACACCTGCCTTAGCGGGAAGTGAGAAATCTCCACCGAGCGGCGCTTGCCCCCACGCTTCCTGAGACCGAATTTCCACACGGCAAACCCGTAGATGGCGGCAAGCGTGTAGTACATCGCCATTCCGGCATCGCCGTAAAGGCCGTGGCTCCAGTAAAGCCATATATCAAAGGCCGGCATCACCACGCTCACCACCCACAAAGCGATGTGGGCACGATATTCCAGCCAGATGTAGAGCAGGCCGAGCAGCGTGGTGAAGGCATCGAGCCAATGGGAGGAGAGAAATTCGAGCATCGTCAGAACGAAACTATTACCGAGCCGATTACATTGATAGGCGCTTGAGCCGAATAGTAGGCGTAGCGATACACTTGCGCCTCTCCCTGCTCATCGCGATAGTAGCCCGCTCCGGCGTAGCCGTTGCTGCTATACTTGGCACTGAAGAGGTTGTTGACCGTGAAGCCCAAGTGGAGGCGGCGGCAATGACGCAGCTTGAAGTCGTAGCCCAAGTGCAGATTGGTGACGAAATACGGGTCGATGGCCTGCTCGTCGCTCTTGACGTTGGTCATATACTGCTTCGACACATATTGCGACTGAAGCACGGCAGTGAAGTTGCGATAGTTGAAGCTGAAGATGTTACCCAAAATCACTGAGGGCGAGAACGCTATGGGTGTATCCTTATAGAAGAAGGTGATGGGGTTGGCGTAATCGTCGTCGTAGATAGTCTCGGTGAAGTTTTTGATACGGTTGCGGCTGAAGGTGGCATTGACATTCCAGGCAAACCAATCCACGGGCTTCAGGCCGAACATCAACTCGATACCGGCGCGGTAGCTATCGGGCACGTTCATAGTGAGGAGCTCGCCGGTGTCGCCTATCATACCGGTGGGTACCAGCTGGTCGCGGTAGCTCATATAGTAGAGGTTGACAGCGGCCGAAACCATACCGCGATTGAAGGTGTAGCCTATCTCGTAGTCGTAGAGTTTCTCGCGCGTGGGGTAGAGATTGGGCTGCGACTTGGTGTAGCAGTCGCGCGACGGCTCTTTCTGAGCTACGGCGAAGGAGGCGAAGAGGCGGTGATGGTTGTTAATCCGCCAGTTGACGCCCAGCTTAGGGTTGAAGAAGTTGAATTTCTCGTGGACGTTGAGCGTCTGCAGCTGATCAGCCACATAGTCATAGCGGTCGTTGACGCCGTTGATTTTGTAATCGATATGGCGATACTGGAGGTCGGCGTAGGCCGAGAAGCCGCGGGCGATATCCACATTGGCACGGGCGTAGATATTTGCATCGGTCTTTTTGCCCTTGTTGCGATAGTACTCCTGGTCAGGGGCGAGCGGGCCGAGGTAGTTCTTCACCCAGGCAATCTGCCCGAAGTGGTAGCCACCGTAGTGATTGGCAGCGCCCCCGAGGGTGGCATCGACGATGCCGCTGCGATAGTTGACGGCAAAGACACCGCCACCGAATCCGTTGTCCATCTTCTTGCGCCTGATGAGGTCGCTCTTCTTCTGCAAGTTGCCGTCGGCATCAACGAAGGGCGTAAGGCCATACTCCTTAAGGGTGCGACGCGTCTTATACTCTTGATAGTAGCCATCGCCCTTGGTGTAGTGGAGCGCGGCATTGAGCGACCACTCCGGCGTGAAGCGCCGGTCGAGGATAAGCTGGAAATTGTGCTGGATGTAGTTGTCGGTCTGGTCGGGGTAGTAAGCGGTGTTGCCCTGGTCATCGGTGTATTGGCCGCAAGAGTTGTAGCGGCGCCCGTAGGTTTCCATCTCTTCCTTAGTGGCGTAGTTCCAGGCGTGATAAGTGCGCTCTTTGCCACCGAAGGCGAGGAGGCGCACCAGCGTGTTGTCATTGACGTAAGCCACTTGCCCTTTGTAGGACCACAAATGAGCGAAGGCCCTTTCGATATAACCGTCGCTGCCGATATTGGACAGGCGCAAATCAGCGGTCCAATGGTTGCGCAGCAAGCCGGAGGCTACTTTAAGCGTCTCTTTATGAGTGTTGTACATTCCATAAGAGCCGGCAAACTCGGCCGAGGGCCGCTTATCGGTGTAAAGGTCGGTGGTCATATCGATACTGCCGCCGAAGCTGGCCGAGCCGAAATTGGAGATGCCGGCGCCGCGCTGTATCTGGATTGTACTGGCCGACGATATAAGGTCGGGGGTATTAACCCAGTAGAGCTGATGACTCTCGGAGTTGTTGATGGGGATACCATTGGCCGAGACGTTGATGCGGGTTGCATCGGTACCGCGCACACGGATTGAGGTGTAGCCTACGCCCGTTCCGGCATCGCTGGTGGCTATCACCGATGGGGTGGTCTGCAACAGGAACGGCACGTCCTGCCCCAGGTTGAAGGCGGAAAGCTGCTCTGATTGCAGATTGGTGAATGCTATAGGCGTGCGGGCCGTGGCGCGCGGGGCCTGTATCGACACCTCTTCAAGATTAATCACTGTAGCGGAATCGGTATCCGCCTTGCTCGATTGTGCATAGCACACGCTGCTCAGTGATGCGCATAGCATCGCGGTTGCAGCGGAAAAAAGGATTTTTTTCATACTGTTTTTTCTCTACGCCGGTATTATCCGGATCAGGTTCAAAGGGTATAATCTCAGAGGCCGTAACGCGGTGAGCGCACTGCCCCACCCCCAAAATCTTTTACTGCGCCGCAAAGTTAGTGAAAAGACGGGGAATAACCAAGCCTCGGAGCCGCGAGGTCATTCTCACACGGGTGTGGTAAGGATAGGTGTGTCGGAGAGATACAGCAGGCGATGAGCCATACTCGTATTGAAGAAACGCGAGAAGATGCTGCGTTTCTTATTAGGGATAACGATGAGGTCGATGGCGTTGTCCTTGATAAAGGTGTTGAGGTTGTCGAGGAACTTGCGGTCGCTGATGTCGTGAGGTACCACGCCATAGGCCGGATAGTGCTCGGCAAAATAGAGCAGATGCGACTTCATCACCGCTTCGGCAACCGACTTGGTGGGGACGAGCGTAAGGCCGAGCGGTCGCTTGGAGCCTATGAGGCGCGCCATAAGGTCAAACGAGAGCAAATCCTGCTGCGTCATATTGCTGAAATAGAGCACTCTCTTCACTTCAGCGAGGCCGGCAAGCTCGGAATTGTCGGGCAAGGCGAACACCGGGAAAGAGCCGGCATCCATCACCTCGGCGGTGACGCTGCCTATCAGCTCCTGCTCCTTCTGGTCCTTGCTGCGAGTGCCCATAATGGCGAGCGGGGTCTTGATTTCGCGCCCGAACTCTATCACCACATCCTCAGGTACACCCTCAGCCACTACGGTGCGATACTCCACCTGCGGCAGCTCGCCCTTGAGCATCATCTTGGAGATACGGTCGGAGAGCCGCTTGACAAACGCTTTGGCATCGCGCTCCAGCCGGCGGCGATATTCAATAGGATTGTGAGTGTCGCGATGGCGAATGTCGGTCTCGAAAAGGTCATCGTAGTAAGTGAGCATCAACACCACTTTATAATGAAGCTCGGCTGCCCACACGATGCCGAAACGGCACAGGTTAATCGCGTTGGCATTCGGCTCCACTCGAATAAGGATCTCCTGGTCGCTCTTGCGCTTGCTCTTCTTGAAATACGACAACGACTCGGGGTTCTCGACCACCTGCAGGGCAAGCGGCAAGTCGGCCTGACGAATACGCACCCTCACCCCGACAGCCACTTCGGCCTGCTCGAGGTTAATCTCCTGAATCACAGGCTCTATGCCTGCCTTTTGGAGCTGTGCCTTGAGCACACTTGCCTTTTCATAGCTGTGGATGGCAAGGGTGATGTATTTGTCCTTATCGTAAGCCATGTAGAAATGATGATGCGAGAAAGAGGCCGGCATCAGAGCCGGATCTACGCGATAGGCTATCTCACTGAGCTGCGGAGTTCTTCTCCTCGAGGATAGCGAGAGCCATATTGTAGATAGTGGGGTCGTCGAGTACCACGATGCCGCCGTCGGGCCCCGGCTCAATGTGAAGTCCAGCGTTCAACCCGGTCTCGTAATTGCTGCCACCGAAATAGTTTCTTACGGTCTGGACCGACACATTGAGTTCGTCAGCAATTCTGTGCATGGAGCCGGTGGGTAAGCTCGCTTTAACCTTGCGAAGCTCGTTGAAAGTGGTTGTAACAGGCATAATCGTATAGTATTTTATTGATTAGACTTTATGGTTTATATACATTCGGCTACTAATTTAGCGATTATTCGCCGTTTGTGCAAGTTTTCGGCCAAGTTTTTGAAAAATCATTATGCGGCAGCTTCTTTCAGGAACGGAAACCACAGGAACGCAAACGCCAAAATGGCTACAATTACGACGCCTAAATTGTAGGCAATTATGACAATGGCAGCCTTCTTGGCCTGTTGATGCCGCTGGGTGAATGGCGCTATGCGCAAGCGCGGTGCAATGCGCGAGAACGCCCACCACAGCATAGCCGCCGCGGCGCCCCCCACTACGAGACCACCCACGATGTCGCCGGGATAATGCACACCCAGATAGATACGGCTATAGCATACTATGGCTGTCCAGAGCACGGCGGCCACCGTAAAGAGCCGGTAGCGAAAGGCGAGCGAGAGCGTCAGGGCTACGCCTATCATATTGGCCGCATGGCTCGACACGAAACCGTAAGGGCCGCCGGCGTAACCGTTGACCAGATGCACCCCTGCGAGCGTAGGCTCATGCGACGGGCGCGGCCGCTCCACGAGCACTTTGATAACCGAGGAGCTGAGCTGGTCGGCCAGCAGCACTACAAGGCCTACCACCGCAATCACCGCCAGCCCTCTTCGCCAATCGTGGCGCAGCAGCAGATAAGCCAAGGCCATATACATCACCACCCAGGTGAACCTATTAGTGACTATCCAGAAATAGCAGTCGAAGAATGGCGAATGGTGCGAATTGATGGCGGTGAAGAGCCACGCGTCCCATTGGTTGAGCAAGTCGAGCATACGGCAGCTATTGACGTTAAATCACTTTGACGCTATCGGCACTCACCCAGCCCTGCTTGTCGCCGTCGGGGGTGACGAGCAGCCACATCTTGCCACCCGCGGCTTTATCGGCTCGCAACGAGTCGATGATATGTACCTTGCTGCCCTCACTCAAGGTAAAGGCGGCCGGAGCATCGGGGCGCGGATTGGCCGAGGTGTTCACTTGTGGCGCTATGACGATTGCCGCATCGCACGCGGTCCGGGCGCGGGCTTGCGCCAGAGCGGCAGTCAGCGCCACTCCGCCAGCCACAAGAGCTACCAGCCCGGCAAAGAAGCCCACCTTACGCAGCCATGTAGTTGACGAGAAAAGATAACAGGCGGCGAGAGCCATAGCGAGGACGAAGGCCGCGATGCACAAAGCCGCCCAACCGTCGGTGGTCAATCGGTTGAGAAAGCGGTCGAGTCCTACGCTTACCACATCATTAGAATCGGCCACAGCCACATCGGGCAATTTGTTGCGCACGAAGGCCACATTGGCACGAGCCTCGGCATTGGTAGGGTCGAGCTTCAGCGCGCGCTCATACCACAGCAACGCCTCCCCTCGCCTATTCACACGGTAGCAGCAGTTGCCCATATTGTAGCAGGCGGCCGAAGAAGGGCCAGCCACCG
>CAMHGU010000141.1 GCA_946184715.1 uncultured bacterium
CTTCTAGATCTTCTAGATTCTCTATAACCTCTGAGGCTCGTGCAAGAGGGTGATCACTGGTGAAATCGATGGCGATGAATGTGGTGGCCGGGGTGGCGAGGGCACCAAAAAAGGCGCAGCCCTGCGGCTACGCCTTGGATATGAGAGGGTGGCTCTGTACGTTACATCACGGCGGCATCGATGAGGGCGGTGTAAGCGGTGCTTACGATGCCGAGGAAGATGATGCCGAGCATGCACACCACGAGGCCTATGCGCTCGGGCATTGTGCAGTAGAACTTCTCAATCGGGGTGTCGCTGGGGTTGATAAACATAGCTTTGACCACGAGCAGATAGTAGTAGAGCGACACGATGGTGTTGATCAAGGCGATCAATACGAGCACGTAGAGCGCCACGCTACCGGTGCTGATGGCAGAGCTGAAGATGAAGAACTTGCTGAAGAATCCGGCGAAAGGCGGGATGCCGGCGAGCGAGAACATAGCGAGCATCATCACGAAGGAGAGGTTGGGATTGGTGCGGAACAGGCCGTTGTAGTCGTCGATGGAGAGCTTGCCCGAGGCGCGCTCCACGGCGCCTATGACGCCGAAGGCTGCCAGATTGGAGAATATGTACACCAGCACGTAGTACATCAGGGCTCCGAGGCCCACCTCGTTGAAGGCAACTACGCCGAGCATTATGTAGCCGGCTTGCGATATCGACGAGAAGGCGAGGAATCGCTTGATGTTCTTCTGCCTGATGGCGAAGAGGTTACCGATGGTGATGGTGAGGATAATGAGGGCGTAGAGCATCCATTCCCACACTTGTGGATAGTAAGCGCCGAAGGCTTGCGACATTATCACGAAGAAAGCGAATGCAGCCGAGCCTTTGGAGATTACGGATAGGTAGGAGGTGACGGCCGTGGGGGCGCCTTCATACACGTCGGCAGTCCAGAGGTGGAACGGCACGAGCGAGAGCTTGAAGCCGATGCCTGAGATTACGAAGGCGAGGGCGAGAATGAGCAGCGGGCTGCGGGTATCGACCACGGTGCCGGCGATGTCGCTGAAATAGAGCGAGCCGTTGCCTAAGGCGTACACGAAGGAGAGGCCCATCATCATCACGGCCGAGGAGAATACGGCAGTGAAGATGTACTTCACGGCAGCCTCGTGGCTTACGTAGTGGTTCTTCTCAAACGCCACCATAGCGGCCAGGGGCAGCGAGGCCGTCTCAAGCCCGATGATGAAGAGCAGGAAGTGGCGCGCCGAGATCATAAGGTACATACCGAAGAGGGTCATCAGCAGCAGCGTGTAGAACTCGCCGCGGCGCACGGCCACAAATTGGCTGTTGGCCCAATCGATTGATTGCACCAGCACTATTAGGACACCGATATTGAGCACCGCCTTGATGGCGACGGTGGCGGTGGTGGTTTGGTACATTCCCTCAAACGCTTCGCCGGTGGCCGGCAGGCACAACAGGCTTGCCGCCATATAGATGGCGAACACTACCGAAGCGAAGGCCGGCAGCAGTCGCTGCGACATCTTCGGCATAAACACATCGTAGAAGAATACGAGCAGAATCACGACCAGAAGGCCTAATTCCTGACTCATCAATAAAAACTGAGAATAATCCATTGCTGTGTCAACTTACGTTTAGATTATCATTGAGGGATTACATTCACGATTACCGACATGCTCTCTTTGATGATGTCGCTCCAGAAGTTGGGGAAGAAACCTATCGACACCACAGCCACGATGAGGGTGATGGCCGAGAGGCGTTCCCACCATTTGGCATCGGTAAGCTCAAGGTGGTGCTTATCCTGCACGGGGCCGTAGAGCAGCTTGCCCACCACTCGGAGGATATACACGGCGGTGATCACAATCGAGGTGCAAGCCAGGATGGTGAGCACGCGGTGGAAGGTGTCGCTATGGGCGAAGGAGCCTACGAAGATGGTCATCTCGGCGACGAAGCCGCTGAGGCCCGGGAGGCCGAGCGAGGCCAAGCCGGCGATGACGTAGCAGGCGCCCAGGAAGGGGATAATCTTCATCAGGCCACCCATCTCGCGGATGTCGCGGGTGTGGGTGCGGCCGTAGATCATACCGATGAGGGCGAAGAAGAGCGCCGTCATAAGGCCGTGGGAGAGCATCTGCAGGATAGCGCCGGTCATCGCCGTGGTGTTGAGCATCAGGATGGCGAAGAGCACGAGGCCGCAGTGGCTCACCGAGGAGTAGGCGTTGATATACTTGAGGTCGGTCTGCACGCAGGCGCTGAAGGCACCATATACCACGCTGATACCCGTGAGGATAAGGAATATCCAAGCCAGCTCAGTGGCGGCCCAGGGCATCAGGTAGATAGCCACGCGGAAGCAGCCGTAGCCGCCGAGCTTCATCAGCA
Source organism: uncultured bacterium (assembly GCA_946184715.1). Classification (GTDB taxonomy): domain Bacteria; phylum Bacteroidota; class Bacteroidia; order Bacteroidales; family Muribaculaceae; genus CAMHGU01. The sequence continues at coordinate 2,365 of CAMHGU010000141.1, forward strand.
CGCCGGCGTGGAGCATCGACACGGCTGTGGGCGCCGAGGCGTGACCATCGGGCGACCACGTGTGGAACGGGAACATAGCGCCCAGCACGCCGAAGCCTACAAACGTGAGCGGGAACAGCAGCAGCTGCCAGTCGTGGGGTATGGAGTTGTTGCGGGCTATCTCCACGAGGTTCATCGTCAGGTTGCCGTCGGCCGACGAGTGGTAGTAGATGCCCAGAATGCCGAGCATCAGGAATGCCGAGCCGCCCATAAGCATCAGGGTCAGCTTCATCGCCGAATACTCCTTGCGTCCCGAGCCCCACACGCCGATAAGCAGGTACATAGGTATAAGCGCCACTTCATAGAACATAAACATCGTGAAGAGGTCGATGGAGATGAAGAAGCCGAACACGCCTATCGAGAGGAGGAAGAACCACAGGAAATACTCCCGCGGCATCTCCCAGGAGGCGAACACCCCTGCAAAGACTATAATCGATGAGAGCACGAGCATCACCACCGAGATACCGTCCACGCCGAGGGCGAGGTGGATATTGAGCGGCTCAAACCACAGCCAGCTGCCGGTGTAGAGCATCTCCTCGGTGGCTCCGGCGGCCCGCTGCTGCAGGTAGCCTACGGTGAGCCACGTGGCGAGTATCATCAGCAGGGTGCCGGCCGTCACGGTAATGGCCCTAATCTGCTTTGTGGTGCGGCTCAGGGCAAGGCAGCCCAGGGTGAGCAGCGGCACCAGCACGAAATAAATCAGTATGTTGTCGAATATCATATTCCTATTTCATTTATCAGATTACACATAGCCAAGTGACAATGGCCAGAAGGATAGCGCCGATGAAATATACGGTGACGTAGTTCTGCACCAAGCCCGACTGCAGCCCCTTAATCTTCGACGAGGCGTAGTGGGTGACGTGGGCAAAGGCGTCCATAGTGCCGTCGATGATGTGGCGGTCGAACCACGCGATGGGCTTGCAGATGAGCGCGAAGATAATCTTGTGGGTCACAAACATATAAAGCTCGTCCATATAGAAGCGCTTATAAGCGGCGCGCCAGAGCCAGCGGCAGGAATCGGCCATGCGGGTGGGCACGGCGCTGGGCTTGCGGTAGAGCACGGTGGCGAGCACGATGCCCACCAGGGCAATGGCGATGCTGGTGCCGGCCACGGTCCAGTCGATATGGATGTCGAAGGCTTCGCGATTCCAGGTCACATAGTGCCCGAAGGGGATAAAGCCGGCCACCACGGTCACTGCGGCGAGAATGATGAGCGGAATGGTCATCACCGCGGGCGCTTCGTGGGGCTTATGGTCGCCGTAGTCGCGCTCTTCGCCCCAGAATATGAGGTAGTAGAGGCGGAACATATAGAAGGCGGTCATTCCGGCGATTACCGAGAGGGCGATGCCGTAGAAGGCGCTGTTGTGGTAAGCGGCCACGAGAATCTCATCCTTGCTGAAGAAGCCGGAGAAGGGCGGAATGCCCGAGATGGCCAGGCACGAGATGAGGAACGTGATATTGGTGATGGGCATATACTTGCGCAGGCCGCCCATAGCGGTGTACTCGTTGGAGTGGACGGCGTGGATGATAGCGCCGGCGCCGAGGAAGAGGCAGGCCTTAAACATAGCGTGGGTGAACAGATGGAACATTGAGGCCATATAGCCCACGCCCTCGTGGTATTCGGGGCGCGCCACGCCGAGCGCCGTAATCATAAAGGCAATCTGCGATATGGTGGAGAAGGCGAGCACGCGCTTGATGTCGCTCTGCACCATAGCCACCGAGGCGGCATAGAAGGCCGTGACGATGCCTATGATGGTAATCAGCTCCAGCACGGCGGTCTCTTGCAGGTAGAGCGGGAACATACGCGCCACGAGGAACACGCCGGCTACCACCATCGTGGCAGCGTGGATGAGGGCCGACACAGGGGTGGGGCCTTCCATAGCGTCGGGGAGCCAGATGTGGAGCGGGAACATCGCCGACTTGCCGGCGCCGCCCATAAAGATGAGCGCCAGCGCCCACGCCATCACCGAGCCGCCCAGGAAGGTGGCGCCGCCCGCGCTTTGAATGACGCTCGTAGGCTCACCGGTGAGCTGCAGGAAGTCGAACGTCTGAGCGTAGTACGACAGGATGAGAATACCGATGAGGAAGCCGAGGTCGGCAAAGCGGGTGACGATAAACGCCTTCTTCGAGGCCGACACCGCTGCCGGCGTAGTATAGTAGAAGCCGATAAGCAGATAGGACGACACGCCCACAAGCTCCCAGAAGATGTACATCTGGAAGATATTGGTGGCCACCACGAGGCCGAGCATCGACATCGTGAAGAGCGACAGATAGGCGTAGAACCGCTGGAAGCCCACCTCGCCGTGCATATAGCCTATGCTGTAGAGGTGCACCAGAAACGATACCGTGGTAATCACTATCAGCATCATAGCCGAGATGGGGTCGAGCAGCACCCCGAGCTTGATTATCAATGTGTCGGTGATGGCAAGCCACGTGTAGTCGCAAGCCACTATCTGTTGCCTTACGCCCTCGGCTATCTGGCCTTGACCGGTGCCGAAGAAGTAGGTGAATGCGATGCCGTAGGCGATGACGGTGGTCACGCCCATCGCCACAGTGCCAAGCCAACCTGCTACCTTGTGGCTCATCTTCATCCCCACGAGCCCCAAAAGCAGGAACATCACAAAGGGGATAACTAATACGAGAATGCTTAAAGAGAAATCCATAAGGTGGTATGATTAAAATTTCATTTTGTTAAGATCGCGTATGTCAATATTCTTGGCCACGCGATATATGTTGACTATGATGGCTATGGCAAGCGCTGTCTCGGCTGCCGCGATGGCGATGGCGAAGATGGTGAAAATCATGCCTTCAAATTGGCCGGGAAAGAGGTAGCGATTGAACACCGCGAAGTTGATATCCACGGCATTGAGCATCAATTCGAGCGATATGAGGATCGCTATCATATTCTTACGGGTGATAAACCCGTACACACCGCAGCCAAACATTATCAAGGCCGGGATTATGTAGCAAAGTACTGTCAGTTCCATAATTGTTCTCTCTTGTTGATGCTTATTTCTTATCGTTGTCCTTATCGCGGCGGGCCACTACGATGCCGCCAATGATGCAGGCCAGCAGCAGCACCGACACTGCCTCAAAGGGCAGCAGATATTGGTACTTTCCGGTGCCGAGAAGCATAGTGCCTATCTTCTCCATATCGAGGGGTGTGGCTTCAGGCATTGCCAGGCCGCAGAAGCGGTTGAAGGTGACCAGGGCGAAGCCGCAGGCGGCCACGCCGGCCACAGCGGCCAGGAGGCCCAGGTGCCTGCGATGCGCCGTAAGCTGCTCGGCCTGCTTGCCGGGCTTGCTCGTCAGCAAGATGGCAAAGACGAAGAGCACCAAGATACCGCCGGCATACACCGCTATCTGCATCGCGCCCAGGAATTGGTAGCCTATCATAAAATAGACGGCAGCCGTGGCGAAGAGCACGAAGAGCAGATAGGTGGCAGCGCGCAATATGCGGCGTGTGGTCACCGCCAGTATCGAGAACACGATAATCGACAGGGCCACAATCACATACAGTATGATACTTCCTAATGATTCCATATCAGTGATTTAAAAGGTTATTTGACCTCAGGCGAGGGAGCCTCGGGCTTTGCTTCGGCAGCCGGCTTGGCTTCGGCGGCGGCTGCCGGCTTGGCTGCTTCAGCCGGCTTGGCTTCGGCGGGCTTGGCTGCCGCTTTGGGAGCGGCGGCTGCCGGAGCTTCGGCGGGCTTGGCGGC
>CAMHGU010000142.1 GCA_946184715.1 uncultured bacterium
CGCACTCTTACTAATGCCCTATAGATTTATACAATCTCTATTTGAGATGATTTTTGCTTAAGAGAGAAGTGCCTTTTAGGCCTCGGAGATGTTGCACCCCGCCCAGCGAGGAAATAAAAACAACCGATACGACATTGAACAACCTGTTTTTAAGGGTTATGCGAATATTCGCTTTCCGCGATGACGGCAACCCCTCGGGGTTGCAATTACGATTAGCCGAGGGTTGAGACGCCGCAGGCGGCTCTACCCTCGGAGACAACGCCCCCTCTCGGAACGAACCCCTTGCGGGTTCGAATGACGGGCACGACCATCACCGTCCTATGCCCGTCACACTATCATCGCGCCGCGCCTCTCATCACCATTATCCGAACCCGCAAGGGGTTCGGGCGAGGTGGGGGCGCCTGCTCCGTAGGTAGAGCCGCGCACGCGCGTCTCAACCTACGGTTAATCGTCATCGCAACCCTTGCGGGTTGCCGCCGCGTAGCCAAGTCCGGGAGTCCTAAAAGTCCGTAGAGCTTTCAGGGCGAGGGGGCTTAGCGGGCCATGCGCTTTAGGACGCTGTAGCTGGGGGTGATGCCGTATTCGCCGGCTCGGCTGAGGTCGGCGATGCCGGGCTCGCGGTTGCCGAGGCGCAGATATGTGAGGCCGCGGTTGTAGTAGGCCTCGCCGAGGTCGGAGCGCAGCTCGAGGGCTTTGCTGAAGGCGCTGATGGCTCCGGTGAGGTCGTTCATCGCAAGCAGCAAGCACCCTTTGTTGTAGTAGGCGTAGAGCATACGAGGCGAGAGCGAGAGCGTGGTGTCGTAGTCGTCGCTGATGAGCGAGAGCTCGCGGCGCTCCTCCTGCTCGCGCATCATAGCGGCGGCTTTGGCATCGGGCGAGGTGGCCCCGGTGTCGAGGTCGCTGTCGGCTTTGCGGCTCTGCCAACGGCTGTAGCGGGCGTTGGCGCGCGCGAAGTAGGCGAGGGTGAAGCGCGGACTCAGCGCGATGGCGGCATCGAGGTCGGCGATGGCGGCGTCGTAGTCTTTCACAGTGATATAGTCGATGGCGCGGGCGAAATGGTCGATGGCGCGCCCGGGGTTGTTGGTTATCGAGCTGGTGTAGTAGTTGATGGAGGCGAAGCGGCGGTTGAAGCTCTGCTCGTCTTGCGGCAGCGGGTGCACGCTGAGGTAGAGCGTTGAGGGCAGCTGACGCGACTCGTTGATGTCGGTGAGCTCACCGGTGAAGTGTGAGGAGGCGCCGAGCTGTGCGGCATCGCTGTCGTAGGTGAGGGCAAACATCGGCTCGGGGTCGATGGCGAAGCGGTTGTCCTGCACGCGGCCGCGCTGCCGGTTCTCGTATTGTGGCTTCACGGGGTTGTCGGTATCTACGGTTAGCAGCGTCTGGAACTTGCGGCGCACGTCGTCGGCAGTCTCTTCGCTGTGGGCCAGCTGCTCGGGGGTAGTGCCGGCGTCGATATTGGCGTAGCGGCCGGGGTTGCGGCGTATCTGCGCTATCATTCGCTTGGCCTGGTCGTAGTCGGCCATGCCACCGCGGCTGTCGCCCGAGCGCCGCTTGGCCTCGCTGCGGGCGTAGTAAAGGCCGGGCATATCATCGACCACCTCGAGCAGAGCGTCGTAGTCGGGGATCGACTTGCGGTATTGCCCGGTGCGGGTGTACAGCTCGGCGCGGTTGAAGCGGGCCATCATATTTTTGGGGTCGTGGGCTATGACGAACGAGAAATCTTCGATGGCCTTGTCGTCGTCCTGCACCTCGTAGCGCAGCAGGCCGCGGTTGAGGTGGGCTGTAAGGTTGTCGGGGTCGAGCTGGATGGCGTAGTCGTAGTCGGCCATAGAGCCGAAGTAGTCATCGAGCTTGTATTTGATATAGGCACGGTTGATGAAGTAGCCGGCTTCGCGTGGTTGCAGCTTGATGGCCTCGTTCATGTCGAGGAGTGCTGAGTCGGGGTCGTTGAGGTGGCGCATACGGATGTCGGAGCGAAGCACGTAGGCATCGGCGTTGGCTTTGTTGCACTCGATGCAGCGGTCCACATCGGCGAGGGCGGCGAGGGTGTCGGCGCGCGCCAGGCGCAGCTGGGCGCGTCCTAGATAGGCGCGGTCGTAGCTCGGGTAGATGTCGAGGATGCGCCGGTAGCTGGCCTCGCAGTCGTCGTAGCGCTCGAGGGTCTGCTCAGCCACGGCTTTATTGAGCAGGAAGGTCTTATCCTCGGGCAGCATTGTGAGGCCCACGGCATAGTCGGCCACGGCGGCGCTGTCGTCGTGTAGCGTCTGCCGCGCGATGCCGCGTATCTGATAAGCGTCGGTGATGAAGCGGTTGCGGTTGATAGCCTCGGTGGCATCGGCCTCGGCGCCGCGGTAGTCCTCGAGGTAGAACTTGGCCACGGCGCGGTAGAAGTAGGGCTCGGCCATCCACGGCTTGGCCTTTATCACCTGGTTGAAATACTGGATGGAGAGGATATAGTCCTCAAAGTAGAGGGCGTTGCGCCCTATGCGCATCACCTGCTCGGTGTTGATCTGCGCCGTGACGGTGAGGGCCGCCATAGCCACCATCACCGCTGCCACTATATGCCGTAAAGCTCGTTTCACACCGCAAAATTAGTTTAATACTCCCAAAAATGCAACCATCACTTGCTGCCGCGAGACTATAGCGCCAATAATGTCGGGGGAATTTCTACGCTTGAGGAGGACCTCGCCTCAGTAGAGAAATCCCAGCATCCACAGTGGCAATTTTGCCTCGTAGGGCATATCCCAGTCGTGGGCAAAGCTACAATTGTTGCGCCTGCGCAACAATTGTAGCCGAAAAGTGACAGTTGTGCGCAACACTTTTGCTTGAAAAGTGTCGGCCGGGCGCAACAATTTAAGCCGAGGCCGCCTGTGGGCTTCACATTACTTGCGCCTCGTCGGGTGGGGGTGGGCGCGTGGCTCATTACGCTCACATCAGCAGCCGGGCTAAGCGGTCGGTCATCAGTTGCTCATACATTTTGGGGGGAATTATATTATAGCTAATATAAAATTAGGGCAAAACGTCATCAGTATATACTTTCGTATATAATTTAATCAGCGTAGTGATGCACCGATTTTGAATTGCGGCGCGCGTTGATTATCTTTGTGGAAGTAATTGATAAAGCGTGTCACTGCCTGATATGACAATGAATAAGATGATAATGATAGCGTTCGCAGCCATCGCGGTGGCTGTGGCGAGTTGCGGCGGCACGGCGGAGCGCGACTATGTGCCCGCGCCTCCCGACTATGCCGATACGGCCTCCTGGTACCGTGCCGACCGCGGCGGCGAGGTCGATGTGTTCTACATCGTATCGACCGAGATTGCCGACTACGACGCTCCCGGACACGGCGCCAAGTGTCAAGTAGCCGACGTGGCCCGCGATTCAATCCGCGCGTTGCTGCTGCAGGAGATGAAATGGGTGGATGCACACTACACGCCCGAGGGTGTCAACTTCTATTCGCCCTACTATCGTCAGATCTCCCTCAACTCGTGGCAGAGCGATAGCTGCGTCGAAGCCCGCTTTCCCGTGGCGATGGCCGATATCAATGCCGCCTTCGACCACTACTTGCAGTGCGTCAACAACGGCCGGCCCTTCGTGCTGATGGGCTTCAGCCAGGGTGCCAAAGGCGTGGTGGAGCTGCTCAAGCGCATCGATGCCGATGTGGCCGAGCGCCTCGTGGCGGCCTATGTGATAGGCTATAAAGTCACGGAGGCCGACCTCGCCACCGGCGCCTTCCGCCCCGCCGCAGGGCCCGACGACCTCGGCGTCACCGTATGCTACAACTCGGTGCGCGACACCGGCTGCGCCGTAGAGCAGATCAGCGGCGGCAACCTCTTGTGCATCAACCCCGTAAATTGGCGCACCGATGCCGCTGAGGCCGCGCTCGAGGACACGCTCACCGTGGCGTGCGACCCGGCGAGCCATCTCCTGATAGTGTCGGGCTTCAAAGCCCCGCCCGAGAGCTATGTGTTGCCGCTCATAGGCCGTGAGGGCAACTATCATCATATGGACCTCCTGTGGTACGCACCTTATATAAAGCAGAACATAGCCCGGCGCGCGCTCCAATATCTCAGCCGCCCCCGGGCCACCAAGCGAGCGGCATAGCTCGCGATATCGACCGATAATTTCTAACCCTATAATACTCTCTACACTATGGAAAAAATGAACTACGTATTCCTCGCCGAAGGATTTGAAGAGATTGAAGCCTTGACAGTGGTGGATGTGCTCGTAAGGGCCCAAATCCCCGTCACCACGGTAGCCGTAGGCGGGAAGCTCGAAGTGGCCGGCGCCCACGGCATCGTCGTTAAAGCCCAAGCCCTGCTCGAAGACCTCGACTTCGCCGGAGCCGGCACGCTGATATGCCCCGGCGGCCTCCCCGGCGCCTCCAACCTTGCCGAAGACGATTCGCTCACCTCGGCACTCACCGAGCACGCCTCGCGCGGTGGCCACATAGCCGCCATCTGCGCCGCACCCGCCGTGGTGCTCGCGCCTCTCGGCCTCGTTACCGACCGCCGCGCCACCTGCTACCCGGGATTCGAGGAAGAGCTCGTCGGCACTTATTATAAAGGTGCGAGCGAAGCCGTTGATGCCCGCGTGGTAGTGGACGGCCCCGTCATCACCTCCAACGGCCCCGCCTCGGCTATCGAGTTTGCCCTCGCCATCGTCGAGGACATCAAAGACGCCGCCACCGCCGACACCATCGCCGCCGGCATGCTCTACACCCGATAAGCCTCCGTCAGAAACTTCTTCACCCTCGCCCGCCTCGCTCCATTTCGAGCGAGGCGGGCGAGGGTGAAGACACGGCGAGCGGCGCCTCGGGTGATGGGGCGCCGCTCGCTGTATCGCTTGCTTGGCCGATGATTACCAGAGCATCATAAGGCCGAAGCTGATGGAGCTGAACTTGGGACCGTAGTTCTTCTTGAGAATGCGCATAGGAGCGTATTTGAAGTAGAGGCCGAAGCCGCGGTAGGTGGCCGACACCATAAAATCGACGGTGACGGGGTTGACCTTCATCCCTTTGACAAACTCGGTGACGTGGCGGTCGGGGAGGTCGTACTCGGCTTTGAGACTCTTGTGCACGTTGAAGTTGAGTACGGCGCCGGCCTTCACGGCGAAACGGCTGACGATGGGCACGCGCACCATAAGCGGCATTGTGAGGCTGGTGACCTTGATGCGTGAGCAGTGCTTCTTGGTAACGTCCTCGGCCCAGTCGTTCACCACCACCGCATTATCGACTATGTCGAGGCGATGCTCTTTGCCGAGGCCATAGTTGCGCCAATCCATACCGATACCCACCGAGTAGGTGAGGCCACCCGGGCGCGGTGTGTAGCGGAAGCTGAGAATCTCAAGCCATTGAATCTCCGATGAGCGGCTCGTGCGCAGGTCAACGCCGTCGCTCACGCCTATCGGGGTGAGAAGGCCGATGCCTACGCCGCCGGTCGAGATTTCCCATTTCTTATCGCTAATCTCTTCGATTACGGGGTTCTGAGGCACTTCCACGCCTACGCCGCCGCTCTTGGATTCTTCTACGACGATTACCTCATCGCCCTGGTTGTCATCTACCACCACCACTTCGAGGCCATCGGCCACGGTGTCGGTCACTGCCACTAAAGGCATGTTGGCGCTCGCTGCCATTGCAAGCGATGCGGCCACCAATGTAAAGATTTTTCTCATATCTTGATTATAGTTTAATGTTGTCCTGCATAGGAAAGAGAATCATTGGCTATCACAATGAAAGCGCAAATTTACGACAAATTTGCGACATTTCGTGCCTGTAGTCGCCTAAATGTAATCGCGAAATGTAATCGCCCATTATCGGCAGGTTCAACTGGCAAGTGCAAAATAATAACGGATGCTCAATGAATTGTGCCAAAATTTGCCGGCTGTGTGAAATTTCTCATATCTTTTCGCATATCTTGATTATAGATTAATGTTGTCCTGCATAGGAAAGAGAGTCATTGGCATTGGCTATCACAATGAAAGCGCAAATTTACGCAGGAATT
>CAMHGU010000143.1 GCA_946184715.1 uncultured bacterium
ACCCACAAATATGAGATTGACTTCCTTCTTTCGCGAGGAGCCAAGCTTAACCCGATAGAAGTCAAATCGTCGGGGTACAAGTCGCACAAGTCGCTCGACGCCTTCTGTCTAAAATATCCACAAAATGTGGAACGGCGATATTTAGTTTACACAAAGGACTTATACAACGATGGAGAAACGCTGATGGTGCCGGTATATATGACGCCATTCCTATAGTCAGCAGGCGTCACTGCTCTCTATTAAATTGATTACGTGATAAATAAACACAGCTTTGCTCCGCGACAGCGCCGACCAAATGGCTACGGCTATTGCATAAGGGCGGGAAAATTGCTAATTTTGTAGGTTGCAAGAATAGCATCGACGATGACTCTCGGACGACTGATACTTTTCCCCGTGGAGCTGAGCGACGACACCCTCAAGAGCGTAGTCCCGGCCACCAACATCGAGCTGATACGCTCGGTGAAGCACTTCATCGTGGAGAACGTGCGCTCGGCGCGCCGCTTCCTCAAGCGGTGCGACCGCGACATCGACATCGACGAGCTTACCTTTACCGAGCTGAACCGCCACACCCTCCCCGAAGAGCTGGCCCCGATGCTTGCCCCGATAGAGCAAGGCCACGACATAGGCATCATCAGCGAGGCCGGCTGCCCCGCCATTGCCGACCCGGGTGCCGACGTGGTGGCTATCGCCCAGCAGCGCGGCTATGTGGTGGTGCCGCTCGTAGGGCCCTCGAGTATCCTGCTCTCGCTGATGGCCTCGGGCTTCAACGGCCAGAGCTTCGCCTTCCTCGGCTATCTGCCCATCAAGGTAGCCGAGCGCGAGCGAGCCCTGCGCGATATGCAAGCCTCGATACGCCGCGGCCAGACCCAAATCTTCATCGAGACCCCCTACCGCAACAATCAGCTCATTGCCGACCTCATCGCCCGCCTGCCTCGCTCGCTGCGCCTCTGCATAGCCAGCGACATCACCGGCGCCCGGCAGAGCATAATCACGAAAACTTTAGATGACTGGAGCCGCGCCGCCTACGACTACGACCGTCGCCCCACCATCTTCTTACTATATAGATAATGTCACGACGTAAACTAAAGAAAGGGTGGAACGAACACCCGTCGCTCTTCGACGACGGCTTCTTCGGCACCGAGGACTCGAGCGGCGACTTCGAGGTGAAGCTCACCGCCGAAGCTCCGGCCGAGCCCGAGGAGACCGCTGATGCTGCCGACGATAGCGACGACGACGCCATCGAGCCCAACGACGCCGAGCTTTCCGAGCCGGCCATCGAGCCACTGCGGTTCATCAGCTTCGGCAGCGGCAGCAGCGGCAACTGCGCCTACCTCGGCACTCAAAGCGAGGGCATCCTCATCGATGCCGGCGTAATCCCCGACAACGTATTCCCCGTGCTCCAGTCCTACGGCATCAAGCCCGAGCAAATCAAAGGCATACTCCTCTCCCACGACCACGGCGACCACGTGCGCTACGCCTACACGCTGATACGCAAGCATCGCGACCTCCACGTGTACTGCACGCCCAAGACCCTCAACGGCATCTTCCGCCGCCACAACACCCCTCGCCGCCTCAAGGACTACCACGTGGCCTTCTACAAAGAGATTCCCTTCAAGGTGGCAGGCTTCACGGTGACGGCCTTCAACGTGTCGCACGACGGCACCGACAACTGCGGCTTCTTCATAGAGCGCGGCGGCCAAAGCTTCGCCATAGCCACCGACCTCGGCTGCATCACCGAGCGCGTGCGCTACTATATGCGGCAAGCCAACTTCGCTATGATTGAGAGCAACTACGACCGCCGTATGCTCGACACCGGCCACTACCCCGAATACCTCAAGAATCGTATCCGCAGCGAGAGCGGCCACCTCGACAACCGCGTCTCGGCCGACTTTATGGCCGGCCTCTACGGGCCGCAGCTGCGCTATATATTCCTGTGCCACCTCAGCCACGACAACAACACGCCCGAGCTTGCCCTCGAAGCCTACGACAAGGCCTTCGCCGAGAAGGGCATCACCCTCGGCCACGGCGACAACGACGCGGCCTCCATCGCCTCACCCGTGCAAGTGGTGGCCCTCCCCCGATTCGACGCCAGCGACTTCTTCTCTCTCCGTAAATGACACCCGCAATGGAACCCCGCTTTACCCCCGACCTTATCAGCGAGCTCCACGAGAGCGAAATATTCGTGTTCGGCAGTAACCTTGCCGGCCACCACGGTGGCGGCGCGGCCTATGCCGCTTTCAAGCGATTCGGCGCCGAGTGGGGCGTGGGCGTAGGCCTCACCGGCCACTGCTACGCAATCCCCACGATGCAAGGCGGCGTGGACACCATACGCCCCTACGTCGATGAGTTCATCGCCTTCGCCGCCGAGCACTCGGAGCTGACCTTTCTCGTCACCCCCATAGGCTGCGGCATCGCCGGGTTCACCCCACGGCAGATAGCGCCGCTCTTTGCCGAAGCGATGGAGCTACCCAATGTGGTGCTGCCCCGCGAGTTTGTCCTCATCCTCTCCCGGCTTACCGACAAGCAATATCTCACCCGATAATACATTGAAATACAAACAATAAAATAGAGTTAACCTATGGCACAAATCAAATGCATCGGCATTCTCACCTCGGGCGGCGACGCCCCAGGCATGAACGCCGCTATCCGCGCGGTCACCCGCTCGGCCATCTACGCAGGTTTCAGAGTGAAAGGCATATACCGCGGCTATCGCGGCCTCATCACCGACGAAATCGTGGAGTTCAAAACCCAAAACGTATCCAACATCATCCAGCAGGGCGGCACCATCCTCAAGACGGCCCGCTGCAAGGAGTTTACCACCCCCGAAGGACGCAAGCAGGCATTCGATATCCTCCAGAAAGAGGAGATCGACGCCCTCGTGGTGATAGGCGGCGACGGCTCGCTCACCGGCGCCCGCGTCTTCGCCACGGAGTACAACTTCCCCATCGTGGGCCTGCCCGGCACCATCGATAACGACCTCTTCGGCACCGACACTACCATCGGCTACGACACGGCTCTCAACACCATTATGGAATGCGTCGATAAGATACGCGACACCGCCACGAGCCACGAGCGCCTGTTCTTCATCGAAGTGATGGGCCGCGATGCCGGATTCCTCGCCCTCAACGGCGCCATCGCCACCGGCGCCGAGGCCGCCATCATTCCCGAAATCTCGGTCGAGATTGACCAACTCGAAGAGCTCGTGAAGAACGGCTTCCGCAAGAGCAAAAACTCCTCGATAGTGATCGTGGCCGAATCGCCCATCACCGGCGGCGCTATGGGCCTGGCCGAGCGCGTCAAGAAAGAGTATCCGCAGTACGACGTGCGCGTCACCATCCTCGGCCACCTGCAGCGCGGCGGCTCCCCCTCAGCCTCCGACCGCATCCTCGCCTCGCGCATGGGCGCCGCAGCTATCGATGCCCTGCTCGAAGACCAGCGCAACGTCATGATCGGTATCCGCAACGACGAAATCGTGTATGTCCCCTTCTTCAAGGCCATCAAGAACGATAAGCCCATCAATCGCGACCTGCTCAACACCCTGCGCCGCCTCTCGATATAAAGCCCCGAGCGAATAAACCTTTCCGCCCCCGGCGAGTCATAATAGCAAATTAACTCGACCGCTAACCTTTAAAACGACGAAGCAATGACAGCAAGAATCTTTACCTTCGCAGCAGCAGTGGCACTGATTGTGGCCACGGCAGCAACGGTCGACGCACGAACCCCGGTATCGGGCAACCGCAGCCAGACGTCGACCCAGAGTTCATCGACCAATAGCCAGCGACAGACCCCGAAGGCCGGCACCCCGAGCAACAGCAACCGCAGCGCCTCGCGCCCGGCAGCCTCGTCGAGCAGCAGCTCCTCCAGCCGCCAAGCCGTGAACAACGGCGGTCGCCGCCCCGGCAACAGCGGCTCGCCGAGCAGCAACAGCCAAGCCACTCCGCCGAGCAACAGCAGCCGTAACAACGGCGGCTACCGCCCCGGCAACGGCGGCTCGCCAAGCAGCAACAGCCACGCCACTACCCCGAGCACCGGCAGCAGCACCGGCCGCCCGAGCGGCAACAGCGGCAGCCGTCCCGGCAGCAGCGGAACCCATATAGGCAACCGTGAAGGCAGCGCTCGCCCGAGCAGCCCCTCCTCCGGCGGCCACCCCAGCCCCGGCAGCAACTACCGCCCCGACAACGGCTACGGCCACAGCCACGGCCACGGCACCCCTCCCCCGCCGCCAAGCCGCCGCCGGCCCAACCCCGCCAGCAACTACCGCCCGGGCAACTACCATGCCGGCGTGCCCGTACCGCCGCCATATCGCCCCTACCGCCCGGCTTATCGCCCCTACGTGCGCCCCGTGGTGCCGCCCACCTACGTGTACTACACCAACGCCCCGATAATCAACAGTATCCTCGGCATGACCTTCGGCTGGCCCTTCGAGACGTCGCTCAACTACCTCTACAATAGCGGCTATTACATCGACGGCTACGACGCCAGCACCATCTACCTCCGCGACGTGCGCGAGATGAGCTTCGACTGGGACGATGCCCTCCTGAGCTACAACAGCTACGGCCAGCTCTACGCCGCGCAGTTCCTCACCTCGCAGCCCTACGATGCCCGCTCCCGCTACTACAACCTCTACACCAATCTCTCAGCCATCTACGGCTCGCCCATCAGCTACGGCACCGGCTGGGACACCTCGGTAACGTGGTTCGGCGGCAACACCTCGGCCTATGTAACCCTGCAGTACACCCGCGAGATTATCAACGGCTACCCCCGCTACTACACCATCCTTACCTATACGTATCAGTAACACCCCTCCGCGGGTTCTCCCAATAGCAAGCGGCCACCGGCTTAAGCCCCCGGTGGCCGCTTCGCTTTGCCTCTATTGAACTACCGCGCGTTTTTTCGTAACTTTGCACCACAATGACTCAGGAGATAACAACCACCGTAGTAGCCGAGCGCGAATGTTTCATATCGCGCAGCCCGGAGGCCAAAGCCTTGATTATCCAACCCATCGACGAGCGCGAGGCCGAGATGCTGAGCCGCGAGGTGAGGTTCATACGCGAGCTGAGCCCAACGCCGTTCACGCTCGTGGCGTTCAAAATCAGCGACTGGAATAGCGAGCTGACGCCGTGGCCCGCCCCGCCGGTATTCGGCAAGCAGCCCTTCGGCGATGGAGCCGAGGCCACACTATCATTCATCACTGATAAGCTACTGCCCCACTTGCGCGCCGGCGAGCTACAACCGATGCCCGCGATGCTGGCCGGCTACTCCCTGGCCGGGCTCTTCGCGCTTTGGGCCTCCTACCGCAGCGACGCCTTTGCCGGCATCGCCGCCGCTTCGCCATCGGTGTGGTATCCACGGTGGCTCGATTTCGCCTCGGAGCGCGCCACGCTGGCACGAGCAGTGTATCTGAGCCTGGGCGACAAAGAGGCGAAGAGCCGCAACCCGCTGATGTCAAAAGTGGACACCGCCATCACCGCCCAGCACGAGCTCCTGCTGCGGCAAGGCGTAGCCACCGCGCTGCAATGGAACCCGGGCAACCACTTCGTCGATGCCGACAAGCGCCTGGCCAAAGCCATCGCCTGGCTCCTGAACCTAATCTCCTAACCACCACCGTAGCGCAACAGCCAGGGCCAGGTTGTCATAGAACGCCTCTCTTATTAATCCTGTTCTAAAGTCTTATGAGTTTCTTGCGCACAGCACAATGCTTATCACAACAAGGCAAGGTGCATTATAGCATCGAAGATGCCAAAAGGCTCGAAGAGCCGCAATGTGCTTAACACCATGCAAGCACGCCGAAGGTGTGCGCCGCTTGGTGTAACCCCAGCCACAAATTCGAGGTGCCTCGGAGAGGAACCCCAACTCCCTCAAGGAAGTCTATACTCGCTCCACTAA
>CAMHGU010000144.1 GCA_946184715.1 uncultured bacterium
GCCTACGAGCATAGTGCCGGCATCGGCGAGGCCGATGCAGTGGCCTTCAGCCTGGGACTTGTCGCCATAGGCGGCGAAGACGGGCTCATTGTCGATTACGAGGTAGTAGCCGGTCACCTTCATCACCTTACCTGCCTTAGGCAGCGCTTCGGGAGCGTTGGCGAGGTCGAGCACTTCAAGCTCGGGCTCGGTGCCCTCAGCGCCTGTAAGCTCAGCGTTGACCGCAACGGCGGGCGCGAGAGTGGCGTTCTGCACATTGGCGGGAACTTGGTTGCCGTCGAGCACATAGCCGGGGGTCAGAGCGTCGGCGTTCTCGATACCGTCGAGACGTACCCAGTTGTCATTGCCATCGGTAGCGTAAACGTAGCCGTTATATACGCGTACTACGGTCAGCTCGTTGCTGATGGTGACACCTTCACCACCATTGCCGGCCAAAGCCTCTTCGAGGCTAACGCCGGTGGGTTCTTCCTGCACGGCAGTCTTCTTGAAGAAGGTGAACGTCTGGTCCTTGATGTTGTTGTTAATCGAAGTGTAGCAGCGCCAATCCTGATTGCTATAAACACCTATGTAACGGCTGGTGGCACTGTTTACGAGATAGCCCTCATCGGAGATGGTGAAGACGTTGTTCGAGTTAGCACCTACACGCACACCATTATTAGCGCTTGTGCAGTACAAATAATTGGTGTCGTCTTTGGCGAACTGATAGCCATTGTCGGTCACAGTCACTGTCCACTGCAGGTTGGCAGCGGGCTCGGCGGCGAGCTTGGTGGCATCGTCGGCGTTGAGTGTGATTGCGGTGGCTACGGGAGCTGCGCTTGTGCCGTTATCGTTGGCAAGGGCGTGAAGCGCGGTAGTCTCGGCAATAACCACAACATCGCCGGTGGCGAGGCCAGTGGCGGCGGTGCTTACCCATTCATAATCACCACCGGGGGTGGGAGTGGGTGTGGTCTCCTCCACGAATGTGGCGCTGACGGTGACGTCGGAGGCCGGCATTGTGAACTTGTTGTCGTTCACGGTAATCTCGTTCTGCTCGGCATCAACCACGGTGAGGGTCTCAAGCTCGTAGCCTGCGTCGGGGGTGACGGTCAGGGTGACGGTTGCGCCCTCGACTGCTTCGGTCGGGTTGGCGGCCACGCTGCCGTTGGTGGTCTCACTGATGGTCACAGCGTACTTGGTGGCAGGCTCGGGAGTCTCGCCGGCTTCCCACACGATGGCTATCTCATCAAGGTAGATGGCACCGCTCGCGGAGCGGATACCTACATAGGCGTAATCACCGGTCACGGTGATGGTCTGCTCGGCGCCGTCGCTCTTTGTGGCGCTGCCGAGCTTGTCGCCGGCATTGTCGCCATAGAGGTCGGTGGCGGCGGTGTAGGCGGTGTTGCTGCCGTACACATCGACGGTACGTGCGTCAGTGGTATTGCTGTTGAAAGTAATCTTCACGCTCTTTACCTTACCGCCCGAGGTGGTGCTCACGATACCGCTATTGCTGTTGTTGCTGCGGAGCTGGATAGAGCTGTTGCCGCCGGCGGTTTGACCTGCATACACAGCGCCTGAAGCGCCTTCACGACCGGTCCATTCGGAATAGCCGGTGCCTGTGACGCCAATCACGTCATAGTTGAGGATGTCGCCTTCCGATGCGGGCTTCTCCACGAATGTGGCGCTGACGGTAACGTCGGAGGCCGGCATTGTGAACTTGTTGTCGGTCACTGTGATCTCGTTCTGCTCGGCATCAACCACGGTGAGTGTCTCGAGCATATAGCCCTGTTCGGGGGTCACGGTCAGGGTGACGGTTGCGCCCTCTTCGGCCTCGGTCGGGTTGGCGGTCACGCTGCCGTTGGTCATCTCGCTGATGTTCACAGCGTACTTGGTGGCAGGTTCGGGAGTCACGCCACCGGTAGAATAGGTTACCTCAATGCTCTTCACATAGAGAGCCTTAACTGCGCTCTGAGGCTTGGCCAGTGTCACCACGATTTCGCCCGAGGCGGAACCGGTGAAGGTGTAGTCGGTTGCAGTAGTGCTTACCGCCTGAGCATCGCCGCCGAAAGCTGCGCCACCTACGGTGACCGAAACAGCCGCGCTAACGCCCGAAGCGGCCGAGGCATTGACCTTGACTTGGGTAATAGTGCCTTCAATGTCGCTGGTGCTAAGGGCAATATACCCTACAGCAGCTTTACCTGTGCCATAATGGATACCCTGATCCATAAAGGTGCTCTCAGTGCCATCGGATGTCACAGTCCAAACTGCGCCATCATCGGCAGTGCCGCTGCCGTTGCATTTCGCCGTAAACGTCAGCGTTGACGTAGCGGCTGTCGCGGCTGCAACGCCGAGAAGCATCATCACCAGTAAAGAATAGATTTTCTTCATAAGAAAGTGATTTAATTGATTGATAATTAGTAATTTATAAAATAGTTGTAACTCGTTTCGGTTTCAACTTGCAAAGTTAGGAATAATTTGCCGCCCAAAAAAGCGACGCCCCCAAAATATTTATCAACGCGATGATAAAGCTCCGTGGCGAAATATTGCGTAACTTTGCACCCGACAATTACAGCTACAACCCTACCTTATGGAAGTTATACAGAGTGCCTGAGCTATAAGTCGATATTTTTTTCGAGTTATAGCTCAGAAACAACCGGTAATAGCGGGTGGAATGATGCGAAAAATGATGCGAAAAATCGGCGGCGTGGGAAATGGGATAAAGAATATTGCGTAACTTTGCACCCGACAATTACAGCTACAACCCTACCTTATGGAAGTTATACAGAGTTTTACCATCGACCACACTTGCCTGAAGCCGGGCATCTACGTGTCGCGCATCGACAAGGGTTTCACCACCTTCGACCTTCGCATCACCGAGCCTAATAAGGAGCCGGCCGTGGCGCCGTCGGCCATTCACAGCCTGGAGCACCTGATGGCCACCTGGTTTCGCAACAGCGAGGTGAAGGACGATGTGGTGTATGTAGGCCCGATGGGGTGCCTTACCGGAATGTACGTCATAATGACCGGCGACTACACCGTGGAGGATATGCGCCGCCTCACCATCGAGTGCCTGCAATGGATTCTCGAGCAGGACGAGGTGCCGGCCACCACGCCCGACACCTGCGGCAACTATCTGCTCCACGACCTGCCGATGTGCAAATGGGAGAGCGCGCGCTATCTCGACCGCCTTCAGCACCACTTCTGCAGCGAGTACACCAAGCTCCAAGTGGTGCTACGCGACGGCAAGCAATTCGCCGACGCGTAGCCACCCCGCATCGTCGCTTTAATCTCTACGGATTTAACGGACTAAAGGACCGGCTGCCCGCAAGGTCAACTCTTTTGGGCATAAGCTCTATGTGCCGGCGGCATCGGGGCGGCGCGAGAGCAGCTCGATGCGGTCGCCGTAGATTTCGGTGATGTAGCGGGTGATGCCGGTCTTGTCCTGATAGGAGCGGGTGCGGATTTTCCCTTCCACATAGAGCTGAGTGCCCTTGCGGATATAGCGCTCGGCAATCTCGGCGTTGCGGCCCCAGAGCACGATATTGTGCCAGTCGGTCACATCGGGGTTGCGCGTGCCGTCGGCATTGACACGGCCGCGCTCAGTGGTGGCAAGGCTGAACTGGGCCACAGCCTGCCCCTTCTGCGGGTAGCGCACCTCGGGGTCGCCGCCCACATTGCCTACGAGAATAGCTTTGTTGATACCCATACGCGTAATATATATAATGTCAACGGTTTATACCGACGCTTTGAGGCCGGCAATCACAGCAGCGGTGAATCCGGCATTTTCCATAGCGTTAAGGCCCTTGATGGTGATGCCGCCGGGCGTGGTGACGCGGTCGATCTCGGCCTCGGCGTGCGCCCCGGGCGCCTGCAGCAGCGCGGCGGCCCCTTGCAGCGTGGCGGCCACGATGGCTTGCGCGTCGGCGGCTTTGAAGCCCAGCTCCACCCCACCCTCGGTGGCGGCACGCACGTAGCGCAGAGCGTAGGCGATGCCACACGAGGCGAGGGCCGTGGCCGCGGGCAGCTGCGCCTCGGTCACTACCATCACCTTGCCCAGCGCGCCGAAGATGCGGCAACCCTCGGCCACAGCCGGCGACGACGCGTCGGTGCCGGCCACGAAGGTCATTCCGGCTCGCACGGCGATGCCGGTATTGGGGATGGCTCGAACTACCGTGGCGGCGTCGTTGACAGCTTCGGCAATGTGGGAGATTGTCACCCCGGCTACCACCGACACGAGGATATGATAGCCTTCGCGCAGGAAGGGCGCTATCTCGTGAAGCACGCCGTCGAGTTGCCACGGCTTCACCGCAAGGATGATACACTGCGCTTGCTCGGCCACGCGCCGATTGGCCGTGGAGGTGCTCAGCGTGGGAAACTCCGCCCTGAGGGCATCGAGCTCGCCACGCCGGTTGGGGCTCGACACTATGAGGGTCGTGGCTATGTCGGGCCTCACGGCAAGGCCCCGCGCTATGGCGCCGCCCATATTGCCGGCGCCTATGATACCTATATTCATATCAGTAAACTTTGAGTTTAAGCCCTACGCTCTCTTCCAAGCCGAAAAGCAGGTTCATATTGTGGACAGCCTGGCCGGCGCCGCCCTTGATGACGTTGTCGGCCACGGCGGTGACTTCCACGCGATTGTCGAGGCGTTGCAGGTAGAGCAGGCACTTGTTGGTGTTGGCCACGTCGTTGATTTGCGGGCGATAGGGAGCCACAAACACGAAGCCGTGGTCGTCGTAGTACTCCTCGAAGAGGCGGCGCAGCTCCTCCAGCTCCATCGTGGTGGCTACCGAGGCGGTGGCGATGATGCCGCGGGCGAATTGCCCTATGTTGGCCTCGATATTCACGGCCGAGAAGAAGCTGGGCTGGGCGCGGCGCAGCGTGGCGTGAAGCTCGTCGCGCAAGGCGTTGACCTGCGCGGGCGTGATGTGGCCTGCAAGCGAGCTGCCGGCCATAAAGGTGATGCGCACGTCGGCATTGAGCAGCATATTGCGCGCCAGAGGCAGCAGCGGCAGGGCCAGGATGCCGGCCGCCGGGCTCGGCAGCGCCACTCTCGTGCCTTTCACTATCCACTTGCGATGCAGCTCGGGAAGGCCGTAGAGGAAGTCGTCGTGCCGGCCGTCGTCGTTGTCGCGATAGTCGCCGGTGACGTCGATGATGCGCAGCTCGGGCGGCAGCTCTGTGGCGCTGAGCAGCTGCCGAAGGGTGCCGGCAGGCGCGCAGTTGAAGAGCACATCGGCGTCGGCATAGCGCGCCTCGGCCTCAAAGGTGAGCCGCTCTTCGCCTATGAAGCCGCGGTGAAGCATCGCCACCTCGCGGCCCGCGGCCGCAGCGCTTTGCACCCACACTATCTCCACGTCGGGGTGATGTATCAGTATTCGAAGTAACTCGCCGGCGGCTTCGCTGTCGCCGCCTGTGATGCCTACTTTTATCATTGCTTTATATCGGTTATAATTATCATCGGTTATTGGTAAGTGTGTCGGGCGAAATGGGAAGGAAGCGGGCGAAGACCTTCAGGGCTTCGTTGTGGCTGATGCCCTCGCGCAGTACCGCGAAGATGGTGTCGGCGCCCGAGATGGTGCCGAGAATCTCCTCGGGGGCGCTCATGTCGATGTCGTAGGCCAAGCCCTGCGCATAGCCGTTGCGGGTCTTCACCACGGCGATGTTGCCCGAAAAGCGTATCGACACAAACCCGTTGACCCACTGGCTCTCCACGGCCGGAGTGGTGTCGGGCTGCAACGGCCGCGACTGCTTCCCCGACGGCACGTACATATACCCGTCGCCCACGGTCATCTTGGTCATTCCAAGCTCGAGAAGGTCGCGCGAGAGTGTGGAGCGGTTCACGTTGTAGCCGTTGGCGTGCATCAGCTCCACAAATTGCTCCACACTGCGAAACAC
>CAMHGU010000145.1 GCA_946184715.1 uncultured bacterium
TGCCCAACTTGTACAAGAACACACCATCAGCAACTTCGGTGACAAGTTCCGAAGACGATCCCTTGGCCACGAAGCTTAATTCCTGCTTGTCGCAAATGGAAAGATAGTTCTTTACCCAAAAATCTTGTATCATACCGCAATATTTTATCCGTTATCGTAATTTTATTACAAAATTACAAAAATTTTTATTGCAAGAAGCAGAAAGCAGCGCAATATCTGTAGAACAAATACAATTTTATGTGTTTTTAATATTATTCTTGATGTTTGCATGGCTAATTGGCAATAAAAACTTTATCTTGTCACTGAGACTCCATGACTATCTATGATGCAAAATCGCCGACTCAAGCCATTTGTTTACGCATTGTTTACGCAGACATAAAAAAAGCACTTGCGAGAAACTCGTAAGTACTCGATTTTTAGTGTGGACCAGCCAGGGCTTGAACCTGGGACATCCAGATTATGAGTCATTTGATGTTGTTTTAGGTACCTTATATTTTCTTGAATGTGAAATTTTCGCTCGCTCAGCCCTTGCAAGTAAAGATTGTTGTGTATATTCGCATTGAGGAGTATATGGCCATACACCAGCACGACCCCAATGCCTCTCAACTGTGGCAGTATTTCAATGCTGTATTAATTTGGTTAAATGCCACTTTCTATGTGAGCAAGCGCAAGAAGATAATGAACGGTGTGGACTGGGGCGAGCTGTATGAACGTTTCCACAAGGAAGTTCTCGACCGCGACAAGCTCGACAAGGAAATCGAGAAGTTAGTAATCGATTCGGAGGTAGAGAATACGAGAGGCATATGACCCTATGTATTGACCCTCGCCCCGCCCCGCCTTGAGGCCTCTACGGACTTATAGGACTAAAGGACTGGCTGCGCGGTGGCACTTTGCGGCCGAGGATTTGGGCTGTTCGATTATTTGTGTGTATCTTTGAGGAAAATTTCGCTATGTCATTTCTGGAATCAATAGGGTCATTGACGCTGGTGGCTGTACCGCTGCTATTAGCGGTTGCCGTGCACGAGCGGCGGCGGCTCAGAATCATTCAATGCCAAGAGCTCCTTAAAGAGGATTGGGACACGTGTAAGGAGTTTGAGAAGTTTCGACAATCGCTTGCCGACGCCGACCTGTCGCATGAGCAAGCTTTACTGAAATTCTTCACTAAGGAACGCCGTGAGAGCACTTGGCGCAAGGTCGAGGAGCAGAAGCAGAAGAAATCAGAATACGATGATATGCGGAAGCGCAAATATATGGTTGCGAGAGCTTTAGCCTACCGCTACGACGATTTCATTTTCTCAATCTTTGCCCCCTTTGCCACCAAATACCCTGCGCCTAAGGCCGACGGCGGCTGCCTGTGGTACTATCAATCGGGCGATTCCACTCTGACGAAGGACGATATCCTGGCACTCATTGAATGCGAGCCGAAATTTGAGCTGGAGAGTGCCGAATTGCTATTCCGAACGTGGGTAGAAACTGAGCTAATAGAGGTGAACGAAAGCTCGCGCCATGCGAAAGGCAACCCCGCGAAGGAGCGAAGCGAGAGCGAATGGACTTATGACTTGGGCAACACCTTGAGCCGCTACGCCGATATAATATGCGAGAGCGACTTGACCCTCGACAAGTGGATTAAAGCCCACGCAGCTGATTGTGGTAAGTCATAGGCAATGGCAGGTCAGAATCCCAGAATCCCCAAATGTTTTGAGGGCTATGGGTTCTTAGAGTTCTTGGGCAGGGGCGGGGTCAGGGAGCGAATCGGAAGGCGGCACGGCTGATGGAGGTGCCATCGGCGCTTACGATTTCGGCGTGGGCAGTCTGGCCTTGCGGCTCGGCCATAATAGACACCTGCTCGCCGTAGTGGGCTTCCTTAAGGTAGTTGATGTCGACGCGGGCTATGGGGTGCTCATCGTGCCAGTCCATAGGCCAACAGTTGAGCAACAGCTCAATGTATCGGCAGCTGTTGACGTGGCGGTTGAAGTCAATATCGGAATATTGGAAAGTATAGCCCACGGTGTCGTCGCTTTCCACCTTGGCGAGCTTGGCGGGGCGGTCGATGGGACACTCGGCCTCGGGGTTGCAGATGCCTTCGATCTGGGGATAGATGGTGAGGTCGGCCGGGCGGCGGGTCTCCATATTCATAATCACCCACACGGTGCGGGCGTAGCCTATGGTGTTGCCGTCGGCATCGGCGATGGCGAGGTTACGGTCGCTCCAGAATCGGCCGAAATTCTCCACCCAGGTGGTCAGCTCGTAGTATTCATCTACGCGTGGCCAACGCTTCATTTCGATAGCGAGACGGGAGAGCACCCAGGTGTTGCCCTCACGGCTAATAGTGGGGTAACCGATGTCGAGGCTATCGGCGTGGAGAGTGGCAATCTCGATGATTCGCTCCACGAGTAGCGGCAGCGGCATCAGCTGCTGGGCGTTGCATTCGCCGGGGGTGAGAAAATAGCGGGCAGAGTAGAGGCGGTGGTCGGTTGTCATAAGACTACGGCATCTTTAGCGGGTTGGTCGGTAAGGGCTATGTCGATTACCTCCTTGATGGTGTGGACATAGTGGAAGGTAAGGCCCTTGAGGTAATCGGGGTTGATTTCCTCTATGTCCTTTCGGTTCTCGTCGCAGAGTATAATCTCGGCGATGCCGGCGCGCTTGGCAGCGAGGATCTTCTCCTTGATGCCGCCCACGGGGAGGACGCGTCCGCGGAGGGTGATTTCGCCGGTCATAGCGAGGTTGGCCTTGACGCGGCGCTGAGTGAAGGTGGAGGCGAGCGAGGTCACCATCGTGATGCCTGCCGAGGGGCCGTCCTTAGGGATTGCGCCTTCAGGCACGTGGATATGGACGTTGTACTTGTCGAACAGCTCATCGTTGATACCGAACAGGTAGCTATGCGACTTGAGATACTGCAGGGCGATGACCGCCGACTCCTTCATCACGTCGCCGAGGTTGCCGGTGAGGGTGAGCTTCTCGCCCTTACCTTTCGAGAGCGACGATTCCACGAAGAGTATTTCGCCACCCACGGCGGTCCAAGCCAGTCCGGTGACTACGCCGGCGAAGTCGTTGCCTTCGTAGCTGTCGCGATTGTACTCCGGAGCGCCGAGATACTCACGCAGGAGCGTGGGCGTGACGGTGCGGGAATATGGCTGGTCGGTAGCTTTGAGGCGCGCGATGCGGCGCAGCACCTTTGAGATTTTCTTCTCGAGCTCGCGCACGCCCGATTCGCGGGTGTAGCTGTCGATAATCTTGGCAATCACCGCCTTGGGGAATTCGATTTCCTTCTTGTCGAAGCCGTGGTCGGCGAGAGCTTTGGGGATAAGGTGACGGCGCGCTATCTCGATTTTCTCCTCCATAATGTAGCCGGTGACCTCAATCAGCTCCATACGGTCGAGCAGCGGCTGCGGCATCGTGGAGATGTTGTTGGCCGTGGCAATGAAGAGTACCTTTGAGAGGTCGTAGTCGAAGTCGATATAGTTGTCGTGGAATGCCGAGTTCTGCTCGGGGTCGAGCACTTCGAGGAGCGCCGATGATGGGTCGCCCTTGAAGTCGGTGCCGAGCTTGTCCACTTCGTCGAGGACAAATACGGGATTGGAGGTTTCGGCCTTTATAAGCCCTTGCAGGATACGTCCGGGGAGGGCGCCCACGTAGGTGCGGCGATGGCCGCGAATCTCGGCCTCGTCGTGTAGGCCGCCGAGCGACACTCGCACATACTTGCGCTTGAGCGCCTTAGCCACCGACTTACCGAGCGACGTTTTGCCCACACCCGGAGGGCCGTAGAGGCAGATGATGGGCGATTTCATATCGTTGCGCAGCTTGAGCACGGCGAGGTGCTCGAGGATGCGGTCTTTCACCTTATCGAGGCCGTAGTGGTCGCGGTTGAGCTGCCGCTGGGCGCGGTCGATGTTGAAGTCGTCCTTGGAGAAGGTGTCCCAGGGCAGGTTGAGCAGCGTGTCGAGGTAGCCGTACTGCACGGAGTAGTCGGGCGACTGCGGGTGTAGGCGCTCCAGCTTTTTCAGCTCCTTATCGAAGAGGCGCTGCACGTCGTCGGCCCACTGCTTCTTCTTGGCGCGGGCGCGAAGTTCATCGATGTCCTCGTCCTCATAGTTCTCGCCCAGCTCGTCTTGGATAGTGCGCAGCTGCTGCTGGAGAAAATGCTCGCGCTGCTGCTGGCTGAGGTCGTCGATTGTCTTGGAGCGGATGTCGGCCTTGATGGCAATGAGCTGCGACTCCTTGGAGAGGAGCGAATAGAGCTTGTAGGCGCGCTTTTTCATCGAGCCTATGTCGAGCAGCGCTTGCTTGTCGGCCGTCGGCATCGGGAAATGGTTGGAGATAAAATTAATAAGGTAGAGAGGATTGTCGATGTTGTTGACAGCGAAGAGCATCTCCTTACCATCCTCGCCCACGTCGTTAAGAATCTTTTGTGCGAGCTCGTGGATGGAGGCCGTGAGTACCACAAACTCCTTATCGCTATTGCGCGGCACCTCTTCGATGTCGAGCATTGTCTCGGCGCGCAGATAAGGCACCTCGGCGGTGGGGCGGATAAGGCGGATGCGCTGGCGTCCCTGCAGGATTACGGTGGTGCTGTCGTCGGGCAAGGTGAGCACCTTAACCACTTCGGCGATAAGCCCCACGTGGTGAATCTGGTCGAAGGAGGGGTCCTCCACTTCGGGGTCGATCTGGCAGGCTACGGCGATGGGCTGCTTGTTGCGCTCGGCATCACGAATCAGGGCCAGCGATTTGGCTCGGCCTACCGACACTGGTAGCGTTACGCCCGAGAACATCACGGAGTCGCGCAAGGCGAGCACGGGAATGTCGCCAAACTGTACCGAAGTGATGTCCCAATCGGTTTCGGGGTCGAGCTTCACCTCGGTGACGATGGTGCTGACTTTGCGTTGAGGGGCGAACTGGTCGCCTATGGAGAGTAGGTCGTGGAAATCCTTCATCGATGAGTGGTTGTTAAAGAGATATTGTTCGCTGTTAATTGTTAGCCTTTGGGAGGCACAACGCTTTGCGCCTCGGCGAGCCTTTTCTGTGCAAATAGGGTGCCAAAGTTACAAAATATTGCGCAATTCCCGAAAAAAGATTGCTCGAGTACTCGATATTTCGATAGCGGGGCAGATGTCAGAGGCCGAAGGCGTGTCGCACGGCATCGACGTAGTCGAGGCGCTCCCAGGTGAAGAGCTCCACTTCGCGGGTGAACTTGTTGCCGTTCATGTCGCGGAACTCCTTCAGGACAGTCTTCGGCTCGCGGCCCACATGTCCGTAGGCAGCGGTCTCCTCGTAGATGGGAGCACGGAGCTTGAGGCGCTGCTCGATAGCGTAGGGGCGCATATCGAATATGCGGCCCAGGCGCTCGGCGATTTCGGTATCGGGGACATCGACGTGGGAGGTGCCGAAGGTGTTGACGTAAAGGCTTACGGGTTTAGCGACGCCGATGGCGTAGGCCACTTGCACGAGAATCTCATCAGCGATGCCTGCGGCAGCGGCATTCTTGGCGATGTGGCGCGCGGCATAGGCAGCTGAGCGGTCCACCTTGGAGGGGTCTTTGCCCGAGAAGGCGCCGCCGCCGTGGGCACCGCGGCCGCCATAGGTATCAACGATGATTTTGCGGCCGGTAAGGCCGGTGTCGCCGTGGGGCCCACCGATGACGAACTTGCCAGTCGGGTTGACAAGCAAGATGAGGTCATCGTGGAAGAGCGCTTGCGTCTCAGGCGCGAGAGCGGCCTTGACGCGTGGCAGCAGGATGTTCTTCACGTCGTCATAGATGATGGCGAGCATCTGCTCGTCGGCGGCGCGCTGCGCTTCGGGGGTGTCATCGACGGGAGCGATGAAGTCGTCGTGCTGGGTGCTGACCACGATGGTGTGGATACGCAAGGGGC
>CAMHGU010000146.1 GCA_946184715.1 uncultured bacterium
GTGCGGGTCATTATAGCCGAAGTGCCGGCCCGTGAATCGGGTCGGCACTTCATCGAGTATAGGATTGAGTGCTGATTAGTCGGCGTTGAGATTCAGGCGCTTGAGCGAGATTGCCTTGAGCTCGGGGTCGGCCTTCTTGAGGAAGGTGGCGATGTCCATCGAGTTGTCGGTAGCATACTCCTGCTCCATCAGAACGTTCTCCTTGAAGAACTTGTTCAGACGGCCCTGGGCGATGTTCTGAATCATCTGCTCGGGAAGGTTAGCGGCCTTTTCGGCAGCCACTTTCTCCTTGATAGCGCGGGCGTCGGCCACCTGCTCTTCTGTCATATAACCCTTACGGATAGCCTCTTCGAGGTGCTCCTCGGTCTGGCAATAGTAAGCGTTGTAGCCGGCCTTCTTGATGGCGTTGTCCACAGCCTTCTGCACCTGCTCAGCCTTGGTCTTGTCGATAGCCACGGCGAGCTCGTTGTCGATAGTAGCCTGCGGAATCTGGTCGCGGGTGGCGGCGATGGGGTTCATAGCGGCCACTTGCATAGCCACTTCCTTAGCCACGGTCTCGTCAACGCCGGCCTTGTTGAAGCCCACGAGGGCTACAAGCTTGTTGCCGAAGTGATTGTAGGCCACGGTGGCGGGAGCTTCGATGATTTCGTAAGCGCCGAGTTCCATCTTTTCGCCTGTCTTGCCTATCTCTTCCACGATGAGGTCCTTGACGGTGCGGCCGTCGATGACGAGGTCATTAACCTCCTCAGCGGTCTTGGCCTTGGCGGCGAGGGCGGCGTCGAGGATCTTCTTGGTCAGGGCTACGAAGCCTTCGTTCTTAGCCACGAAGTCGGTCTCGCACTTGAGGGCTACGGCTGCGGCGAAGTCGCCACAAGCGGCACCGAGGGCGCAACCTTCGGCAGCCTCGCGGTCTTCACGCTTGGCGGCCACGGCCTGGCCTTTCTTGCGAATGATAGAGATAGCCTCTTCTATGTTGCTATTGGTCTCTTCGAGAGCTTTCTTGCAGTCCATCATTCCGGCTCCGGTCATCTCGCGGAGCTTCTTGATATCTGCCATTGATACTGCCATAGTAGTATAGAGTATTTTTGGGGGTTACGTTATACGGGTTGATTATTCGGCTGCAGCCTCAGCTTCTGGAGCTTCTTCGGCCTTCTCGGCGTTTTCTTCGGCGATACGCGGGCGGCGAACGCGGGTGCGCTCACGGCGGGGTGCTGCCTCAGCGTCGTCGGCTTCGGCCTGTTCCTTAGCGGCGGCATCATCGGCCGCCTCCACCTTGCGCTCTTCCAGACCCTCTTTGATGGCGGCGCACACGGTGTCGAGGATAATCTCGATGCTCTTCGAAGCGTCGTCGTTGGCGGGAATCACGTAGTCAACGGTTGTGGGGTCGGAGTTGGTATCTACGATGCCGAACACGGGGATACCCAGGCGGTTGGCTTCAGCCACGGCGATGTGCTCTTTCATCACGTCAACCACGAAGAGGGCCGACGGGAGGCGACCGAGGTCGGCGATAGAGCCGAGGGTCTTCTCGAGCTTAGCGCGCTGACGCGAAATCTGCAGCTTCTCGCGCTTGGAGAGGGTGTCGAAGGTGCCATCGGTGGTCATCTTGTCGATGGTGCTCATCTTCTTCACAGCCTTGCGGATAGTGGGGAAGTTGGTGAGCATACCTCCGGGCCAGCGCTCGGTAACGTAGGGCATACCCACTGAGGTAGCCTTATCAGCGATTACCTGCTTAGCCTGCTTCTTGGTGGCTACGAAAAGTACTTTCTTGCCTTGCTTTACTATGTTCTTGAGGGCCTTGGCAGCTTCCTCAAGCTTGGCCGATGTCTTATAGAGGTCGATGATGTGGATACCGTTGCGCTCCATAAATATATAAGGAGCCATTGCCGGATTCCATTTGCGTTTCAGGTGCCCGAAGTGGCAGCCTGCTTCAAGTAATTGGTCGAATGTTGGTGTTGCCATTTGTTTTGTTTGAATTTGTTTACGTTCTGCTTAATCAACCGCGGAGTAGCCGCAACGCCAGGCGGCGCCGGCGGATCTTCGCGATTTGGATACTAAACACTTGATTGGTTGCGTCGCGATTATATACTGTATTAACGCTTGCTGAACTGGAAGCGCTTGCGAGCCTTGGGGCGACCGGGTTTCTTACGCTCTACCACGCGAGCATCGCGGGTGATGAAACCTGCCGCGCGGAGCGCCGGCTTGTCCTCCGGATTGATCTTCACAAGTGCGCGGGCGATAGCCAGGCGAAGTGCCTCGGCCTGTCCCTTGTAACCGCCACCCTTGAGGTTAACTTTGATGTCGTACTTCTCAACTGCCTCAACGGTCGTAAGCGGTTGCTTTACGATAAATTGAAGAATCGAAGAAGGGAAGTAAACATCCAGATTGCGCTTGTTGATAGTGATCGTGCCATTACCCTCGGTAACGAATACGCGCGCGATAGCTGCTTTGCGACGACCTACTGCATTAATCTTTTCCATTCTTCTCTCTTATTTAAGTTTGTTGATGTCAATTTCCTTAGGCTGCTGGGCTGCGTGAGGATGCTCGCTGCCGTTGTAAACGTACAGATTGTTGATCAGTGAGCGTCCCAGAGGGCCCTTCGGGAGCATACCCTTTACCACCTTGATGAAGAGGGGGTGCTTGCCGGCCTTGAGATGCTTATTGAACGACTTGTCGAGGAGCTGACGAGCGGTGTACTCGCGCTGGCCACCCGGATAACCGGTGTAGCGCAGATATACGCGGCCGTCCCATTTGTTGCCGGTCAATACCACCTTCTCGGCGTTGATGATGATTACGTTGTCGCCACAGTCCATGTTGGGAGTGTAGTTTGCCTTGTACTTTCCGCGAAGTATCTTCGCTACCTTTGCGGCAAGGCGACCAAGTACTTGATCAGTAGCATCGATTACGACCCACTGCTTCTCTATCGTAGCAGGAGTTGCCGAAATCGTCTTGTAGCTTAATGTATCCACTTTAAAAGTTTCTTTTTTAGTTAGTTAATTCGTCGCTGCCACACAAAAATGCTCGGCCAAAAGCACCTCCGGCGGCCGCAACACCCGTTAATTTGGATATAATCGGACTGCAAAGGTACTCATTTCCACGATATAAACCAAAAAATTCCTTCCTTTTCCGAAATTTTCTCTCGATGACGGTAACAATGACGGTGACGAATTTCGGAGGATACCACGCCGCCCTGATAGACAGCGAGCCGGCCCTCCGCTGTGGAGAGGCCGGCTCGCGCTGTAGTTCTGACATTCGTTCAGAAGGGCCTGATGCCCATAATCTGGCGCATCTCGCGCAGCGTGGCCGAGGCCGACGCGCGGGCGCGCTCGGCACCTTGGCGCAGCACGCGGGCGATATAGGCGTCGTCGTTCTGGATAGCGAGGATGCGCTCGCGTATGGGCAGCGTCACCTTGAGGATATCTTCGGCTATCTGCTTCTTGAGGTCGCCGTAGCGGATGCTACAGTCGGCATAGGCGTCGCTGAAATGCTTCACCACCTCAGGCTCCGACACCAGCTTAAGCAGCGTGAACAGGTTCTTAATAGGTTCTGTCATAGGCGAATTAGGTTCTTGCGGGCCACCATCGGTGACGGCGCGCATCACCTTCTTGCTCAGGGTCTTCTCGTCGTCGAGCAGGTAGATGCAGTTGCCTTCCGACTTACCCATCTTGCCGCTGCCGTCGAGGCCGGGCACCTTCACCGGCGCGCCACCGAAGTCGAAATTCTGCGGCTCGGGGAAGAGCTCCACGCCGTAGAAGGCGTTGAAGCGGCGCGCGAAGCGACGGGTCATCTCCAAGTGCTGCTCCTGGTCCTTGCCCACGGGCACATATTTGGCCTTGTGAATGAGAATGTCAACGGCCATCAGGCTCGGATAGGTGAGAAGGCCGGCATTGACGCGCTTATTGGAGTTGTTGCCTATGATTTCGCGCTCTATATTGTCGTCGCTCTGCTCGGCGTCGGCGCCGATGCCGAGCATCTTGCGGGCTTTGTCCTTGAACGAGGCGGTGCGCATCAGCTCGCCTATTCCCACGTGCATATTCAGCAGCAGGTACATCTCGGGAATCTCGGGCACATCGCTCTGCACGAATATCGTCGACTTCTCGGGGTCGAGCCCGGCGGCCAGATACTCGGCGATGATGCTCTTGACGTTGGCGTGCAAGGCCTCGGGGTCGGGGTTGGTGGTCAGCGCGTGGAAGTCGGCCACGAAGAAGAAGTTTTCGTATTTCCCTTCCTCCTGCATCCTGACAAATTTGCTCAGCGCGCCGTAGTAGTTGCCTAAGTGGAGCTGGCCGGTGGCGCGGATGCCGCTAAGCACTATATCTTTCTTCGCTTCCATATTTTATTTCTCGTGCTTAATGGGAATGGGACGGTGGAACACCTCTTGCAGTGATATCAGGGTTTCGGTGCGGGCCGAGCCGAGGCTCGACAGCTCGCTGTGAATCACGCGGAGCAGGTCCTCGTTGGTGCGCCCGTACATCTTGATAAACATATCGTATTTGCCCGTGGTGAAGTGGCACTCCACCACCTCGGGGATAGCCTTGATGCGTTCCACCACCTCGTCAAATTTCGACGGGTCGTGAAGGTAAAAGCCTATGTAGGCACAAGTGTCGTAACCCACCGAGGCGGGGTTCACGATCGACACCGCGCCCTTAAAGACGCCCATCTGTGTCAACTTCTGAATGCGCTGATGAATCGCCGCGCCTGATACGCCACATTCGCGGGCTATCTCCAGATACGGCTTGCGTGCGTTGCCCGAGAGCATCTGCAGTATCTTGTAGTCCAGCTGGTCTAATTGTGTACTTGCCATTAATCGTCTTGTTTTATGCTTTATTGAATATTTTCTTTGCCTTGAAGCGCCGTTGCTTTCATTTAGCTCGGTATCACTCCAAAATCGGGCACAAAAATAGCAAAATTTTCACTATAAACTTACAATTTAACACATAAAATATGTAAATCCCGCCTATTTTCCTTACCTTTGCCGAGGCAGGCGCGCCTCTCGCGCCGTTTCAGATTTTTCCGCCCGATGAAGAAGCTTACCATCGCAGCTGTTGTCCTTATCGTTGTCGCCATCGCCTCGGTGGTGGCCATAGGCAAGTGGGGCAAGCGCCCGGCGCAGCACAAGCCGGTGCTCGCCGTGAGCATCTTGCCGCAGAAGACACTCCTGCAGGATATCGTAGGCAACCGATATGAGGTGATATGCCTCCTCGGCCAGGAAAGCAACCCCGAGACGTTTGAGCCTGATATGTCGCATTTTATCAACCTCGAGCGCTCTGAGGCGTTCTTCAAGATTGGCAACCTCGGCTTCGAGATGGCGCTCGACGCGCGCCTTCACCAGGACGGCCGCCACCTGCGCGTGGTCGATTCGGCCGCCGGTATCGACCTCATCGCCCACTCCCACGGCAGCAGCGAGATCGACCCGCACGTGTGGTCGTCGGTGCCTAACGCTATCATCATAGCCGACAATATGCTCCGTGCCGTGCTCGACATCGACCCCGACCACGCCGACTACTACCGCCAGCGCCACGCCGCCCTCGACAAGCGGCTGCACGCCCTCGACGACACACTGCGCGCCCGCCTCGAGCCGTGCCGCGACTGCGCCTTCGCCATCTGGCACCCCTCGCTGAGCTACTTTGCCCGCGACTACGGCCTCCGTCAAATCAGCCTTAGCCCCGACGGTAAAGAATCGACAGTCACAGCTATGCGCAACTCCCTGGTGACCGCCGCGCGAAGCCACGCCCGCATCTTCTTCTATCAGCCCGAGCTCGACCCCAGGCAAGCCGACGCCGTGCGCAACCAGCTCAACATCCCCGCGATGTCGATCAACCCTATGGCCGCCGACTGGGAGAACCAGTTGCTCTC
>CAMHGU010000147.1 GCA_946184715.1 uncultured bacterium
ACGCCGGCTTTCCAGAGGGGGTTGCCGCTGCCGTAGCCTACCACTTGCCGGGCGAGGTCGCGCACCTCGCCGGTGGCGGTATCGACGGTGCCGAGGAGGTTACGGTCGCTGTCGAGCACATTGTAGGCGGTGCCTTCGGCTTTGACGATGGAGCCGAGCTTGACGGTGTTGAGGTCGAACACATCACCGTCGGTATACACGAACCCTACGCGCTCGTAGTTCATATCTCTTACGAGGCCACCGGTGAAGGTGAAGCCGATGGTGGTGCCGGCATTGTCTTTGAGCGTGGTCTCAACGGTGGGCGGGGTGGGGTCAACGACCACTACGGGGTCGCCGCCGCTGCAACTTGCGATGATTATTGCTATTGCTGTGATTATCAGTAGGTTGATTGCTTTCATATAGAGTGATGTTTATGGGTTTGCTTAATTGACTTCGCACACTTCGCCCGTGAGCAGGTACCAGATATAGCCTTTGACGGTGGTGAAACCGCTGTCGTGCAGCAGGTTGATGTAGCGCTGTATCTGCTTCACGTAGCGGGGGTGGGTGGCGGCGTCGGAGCCGCCTTCGCCGAATTTGTAATCGACTACGGTCACCGAGCCGTCGGGGGCGATGACGATGCGGTCGGGGCGGCGGTGCTGCTGCTCGTGGGCGGCTTCGCGCGCTGTGGCTCCGATGCTGATGTCGCGCTCGGTGATGACGCGATTCTCGGGGGCGAACCACGGCGCCACACGCGGGTCGCTAATCCAGGCGGTGATGTCGCTGAGGTAGGATTGACGCTCCTCGGTGGGTATCATAGCTTGCGAGGCGGCTATGGCTACGGCTTTGTCCACGTCGGCCGGGGTGGTGATGTAGCTCATCAGCTTGTGAAGCATAGTGCCGTGGCGGCGCAGGTGGTCCATCTCTAGCTCGGGCAGGCGGTAGGTCATCGAGCGGGGACTGCTGATTTCGTAGTCGGGCACACGCGCTTGTCCGGCCATAATGTCGGCTACGGCCGGGCGAATGGTCTTCTCCCCGACGGTATATTCTGTGGCTCCCTCCTCGGCGTTAGCTTTTATGAATTCCGATATAGGCTTGAAGATGGTAGTGTCACCATTGTTCTTGGTCATTACATATAGCTCGCGCACGGCGCGGGTGAAAGCCACGTAGGTCTTGTTGACGCAGTCGAGTGTCTCTTTCACCACGTTGTCGCGCCACTCTTTCTCGTAGGCTGTGCCGGCCGTCCATTGGCTGAGCATCAGCGGCAGCATAGGGGGCTCGGGCTCGCAACGGCTGCCGTCGGGGGCCGGCGCGGGAGCCGACCACGCGAAGAATTCGCTATCGGTAAGCTTCCAGTCGGCCATCGGGATTATAACGCAGCCGAATTCCAGGCCTTTGGCTTTGTGGATTGTCATCACGTTGACGGCATCGTCGGCGGCGGGAAGCACCACGGTGAGCTTTTCGCAGTTGTCTTTCCACCACTGTAGGAACGCGTTGATTGAGGGCAGGTAGCGCCGGGAGTAGTCGGCCACGGTGTCCTGAAAAGCTGTGAGGTAGATGTTGTGGCGCTTGCGGGCGTCGGCCGGGAGTGAGGCAATGAGCTGCTCCACAATTTGGTAGAGGGTTAGGGCATTGCCTGTATCGATAGCCACGTCGTCAGCCTGCTGGTCCTTGGTGGCCTCGAGAATGGCTTCGGTTCGGCTCATTCCTTGGCTGATGAGGCGGTTGAAGTGCATCATCACATTGAAGATGTGGCGGTCGCGGCTGCGCTGGTTGCTCGTGGCGTTGGCTTTTCGCTCGGCATCTTCTTCGTCGTCGCCGGCAAGGCTTAGATTCTCGTAGAGCGAGAGCATATTGATTATCGCTTCCACCGAGGGGCACCGCCGGAGGAGCAGCGACTCGTCGCTGACGATGCGAATGTCGGGGGCATTGGCAATGATGTAATCCACAATCGCCACCCCTTCGTCGTTTCGATTGGTCAGGATTCCGATGTCGCGCTGGCGATAGCCTCGCTGCAGGCAGTCGCGGATTATTGCCAGCATATCGTCCAGCCGTCGGCTATTGATATCCTTCTTCTCTTCCTGAGGCTCATCTTGGGCGGGGACGGCCTCGGCATCGTCGCCTTCTTTGGCATCGGAGGCGGTGTATGTTTTCAAGCTCACGTAGCCTATCTCCTTTCGCATCGGCCCTGACACTTTCTGCTCCATATCGGCATAGGTGTCGGTGATGAGCTGGCTGGCCACCTGCTTGCTTATCTCGGTGATAAGCAGGCGGATAAAGCTGTTGTTGAAATTGACCACGGTGGCGGTGCTGCGATAGTTGACCTCGAGATTGTGGCGGGTGATGAGGTCGCCCAGTTGCTCGTCGAGGCCGCTATGTAGCAGCGACGAGTCGGCGTTGCGGAAGCGGTAGATTGACTGCTTCACGTCGCCTATGATGAGGTTCTCATTGCCGTAGCCGAGGCTCTCGGTCACGAGCGGGCGCATATTGTCCCATTGCAGGCGCGAGGTGTCCTGAAACTCGTCGATAAGGAAATGGCGCAGTCGCAGCCCCGTGCGCTCATACACAAACGGGGCGTCGCCTGTGCCCGTGATTACCGCTTTGAGGATGTCGCCGGTGTTGCTCAGCAGCAAGGTGTCGTTGTCGCGCTGATATTGCTCCACATTGGCGATGATGTCGCTCAGCAGCCCGAGGGCGTAGATGTATTTGCCGGTGTGGAGATAGAAGTTGAAGGATGTGAACACTATCGATGCTTTCTTCAGCGCATCGATGATGCTATCGACGAGGGTAACAATGTCGGCCACGCCGCGCTCATAGGCGTCCTTTGTGGGCTTGTTGGCCCAGAAAAGCCGGTCAACGTTGTCGTCGAAGGCGTACTGCTTGACGCGGGTGATGTTGGTAGTCGTTTTGCCGGCGGCTGCGATGATGTCGTCGGCAATGCCGGCGATAGTCTTGACGGCGGTCTTGTTGTAGGCGATTCGCTTGTCGCTCTCGATGAGGCGCACGACTTCGGCCACCGCCGCCGTGGTCTGCTCTTCCAGCTCCTCGCGCTTCAGCTTCACGGCCTTGGTGTAGCGCTCGATGTTGGTGCCGTCGTTGTCGGTAAAGTACTGTTTTATCTCGTCCTTCTTCTCCTTATAGGTCTCGGAGGTGATGAAGCCGGCGATTCGGTAGAGGTCAACGCTCTTGCTGCCCTTATTAATTGAGCGCTTGAATATGTTCCACGGCTCTGAATGTTTTACGGCATCGCGTATGCAGCTCTCAATCCAGCGGCGCGTGCGCTCGTTGTTGCTGTCGCCGCGTAGCGAGTGGATATTCTGGAGTATCATTCTCACGCCTTGCTCCACCACCATCTGGTCGTTAAGCTCGATGTTGTAGTTGCCCGATTGTCCCACTTCGGTGACGAAGGCGCGCAGCAGCGACTGGAAGAAGGAGTCGAGGGTGCTTACATTGAAATTGGAAAAGTCGAAGAGGAGGCCGTGGAGGGCTTTGTCGGCAGCTGTGGCCAGCTCCTGCGGCGAGCAGCCGAAAAGTGCGATGAGGCTGTCGCGGTAAGGGCCTTTGCCGCGGGCCAACTCGCCGAGGCGAGCCACGATGCGCTCTTTCATCTCGCGTGTGGCCTTATTGGTGAAGGTCACGGCGAGGATGCTGCGGTGACGCAGCCCTATATTGTTGCCAGCCAGCTGCCAGCGCCCGTCGGGGCCTTGATGGCCGAGGGTGAGCTTAATGTATTCGTAGGCAAGGGTGTAGGTCTTGCCGGAGCCTGCCGAGGCTTTGCTCACGATGAGCGGTTTTCGTGTTTCGATTGTGGCGGGTGTCATATCTTGCGTGTTTTATAGCCTGATTGTTGGAGTAGGGTGGCGGCGCGGTCGCGGAAGTCGCCTTGCAGCAGTATCTCACCGCCGCGCGCCGAGCCGCCGGTGCCGCACTGCTGCCGTAGCTGCTTGCCGAGGGCGGCAATCTGCTCTTCGGTGCCGCTCGCCGGCACTATGATGGTGGCCGTCTTGCCGTGCCGTCCCTTGCGGTCGAGAACGATGTCGATGCGCTGCCCGCGGGGCGGCAACGCCTCGTCGGCACTCGCTTCGCCGGCTTCGCTTGCCGTGGCCGGCTCTGTGGCTTCCTCGCCGGGCGCCATTCCGAATTTGGCCGCCAACGCGTCTTTCCAGTCCTTTGTCTCCATTTCAGTTATATAGTGTTATGTGGTCCTTGAGCGTGCCGGCCGCCGGCAGCGTCACCTCGAGGGCCGCCGCGATGAGCGGCGCGAGGCATAGCGGAATTATGATGTGGCGTTTCATATTTAGGGTGGGGTTATGAGATTATTCAGGGGTGGAGTTGTCGGTCTCGGGATTGCGTGGCTGTTTTCGGGCTTTGTCGAGTTTTTTGGGGGCGGGGACGGTGCTCTCGGGGGCTTCGTTGAGGATGTAGCGCTTGTAGTAGGAGATGCAGAGGGTGGTGAGGGGTAGGGCGATGATAAGGCCTACGAAGCCGAGCAGAGCGCCCCAAATCGAGAGCGATAGGAAGATGGTGGCCGGGTTGAGCCCCATCGTCTTGCCCATAATCTTGGGGGTGATGACAAGGTCCTGTAGGGTCTGAACTACGATATACACGATGGTGGTCTCGCCGCAGAGCAGCCAGAAGTTCTGGCCGCCGGTGACGGCTTGCACGAGGCAGAGCACGGCGGCTATCGGTATCGAGGCGAGTTGCAGGTAGGGCACCATATTGAGCACGCCGATGAAAAGCCCGAAGGCTACGGCCATAGGCAGCCCCACAATCAGGAAGCCGATGCTGAAGAGGATGCCTACGCAGAGCGCCACGAGCGCCTGCCCGCGGAAGTAGAGGTTCATAGTGCGGGCTATGTCGCTGATGATGCCCACTACATTGGCGCTGTACTTCTGCGGTATCATAGTGCGCAGCCCGGTGACGATGGAGCTGTAGTCAATGAGGATAAACACCAGATATAGCAGCACTACTACCCAGCTGACGATGGCGAGGAGCACCATAATGCTGCTACCCATCAGCTGCCACACCTGCATAAACGCCGTCTCGGCCATCGCAAAGAGCTGCTCTTGCGAGAACAAGTCGGTCAGGGCTTTGAAATCGAGGTACTTCACCACGAGGGCTTGCACTTCGCTGGGGATAAAGGGTATCGCCACCTGCGCTTTGGCAAACTCGGCAATCTGGGTGGCCATCTTCGCTATCTCCGAGTAGAGGTAGGGAATCAAGAACCAGAGAATCAACACCAAGCCGAGGGCAATCTCAAGGAGGGCGCAGGTGACGGCCAGGGGCTCGCTCTTGATTTTGAACTTGCGCTGATTCCAGAGCACCAGCGGGTGGATGATGTAGGCCAGCAGGCAGGCCACAAGGAATGGCAGGAGTACGTCGCGCAGATATCTAACGAGCATAAAGGCGCCCACTATGCAGGCTATGGTGATAAGCAGCCGCACAGTGCGGTCGAGGTCGAACGGGCGGCGAGTGGTAGTCGGTTCCATATTATCGGTTGCGTTGTTAATAGTTAGCTAATGGCAAATTTAATACATTCCCGCGTAATATGCTACAACTCGGGGGGCAAAAAAAGAGAGGAGCGGGGCCGCGGCCTCGCTCCTCTTGTATAGGGTAAGATTATCGGTGGCTTAATTGCCTGAGCCTGCGAGTACCATCTCGAGGAGGATGGAGACGTCGTTGCCATCGACCGAGGTGTCGCCGTTGATGTCGGCCACGGCCGTTTGCTCGGCCGATACGCCACCGGCGAGCACCATCTCGAGGAGAATTGAGACGTCGTTGCCATCGACGGAACCGTCGCCGTTGATGTCGCCCTTAAGCGTTTCGAG
>CAMHGU010000148.1 GCA_946184715.1 uncultured bacterium
ACCTTTGGGTACACCATTAAACACCTCACTTCCTAATGTGACCTTCGCCGGGTCGAGATAGGAATTGATTCTCTCTATGCCGATGCAGTCGTAAAATGCAGAGTAGTCGATTTTGGTGACGGAGTTGCCGATGGTAACGCTCGTCAGATCTCTGCAGCCGTAGAATGCACTGTTGCCGATTGTGGTGACGGAGTTG
Organism: uncultured bacterium; assembly: GCA_946184715.1. Lineage (GTDB taxonomy): Bacteria > Bacteroidota > Bacteroidia > Bacteroidales > Muribaculaceae > CAMHGU01. The sequence goes on from CAMHGU010000148.1 coordinate 197, forward strand.
GGGATGTTGACGCTCGTCAGGCTACTGCAGCCGGAGAAGCAACCTGGAGAAATTGATTTCGTTCCTTCTTTAAGTACGATACTTATGCCAGCCGGCATCACGCCTTTATATGAGTAGGCGACCAATCCCGCATACACAAGTCCGTCGGGTTGATTGTTATTCCACACAGTACCACTGAATGCATCGCTGCCGATTTCGGTGACTGAATCGGGAATGTCAATGCTCGTCAGGCCGCTGCAGTCGTAGAACGCATAGTTGCCGATTGAGGTGACGGAGTTACCGATGGTGACGCTCGTTAGGCCGGTGCAATTGCGAAACGCATAGTTGCCGATTGAGGTGACGGAATTGGGGATGGTGACACTCGTCAAGCCGCTATTGTTTGCAAATGCAGATTCGGCGATTGCGGTGATCGTGTAAGTGTCGCCACCAAAAGTGATCGACTCGGGGATGACAAGTTCGCCGGAAGAGGTGGCACCGTAACTATAAAAGTAGAGTGTAACGGTTGTGCCGTCGCTATTCAAGTTGTAGGCGATGCCATCGGCCATAAAGCTGTAGGCCGAGGCACTTACTGCACACATAATCAGCAGCAAGGCTGCGAAAAGGAATCGTTTTACCATAATAATATTGTATTTGAATTAATGTAAAGAAAGTAGCGCTCTGCGTTTCACGTTAATCCGTTTAAGTGATCAACTAAACGCTTTCGTAAAGTTCAAAAAATAAGCGCCGGTCGCCACCGACATTGCAAATATAAGCCGAAATCCCGACATCCGCAAGAAAGCCGTCACAATAAATTGGTGCGGTGTCGGTTCGTAGGAATACGAGTTCTACTCGCTTCGCTTGCAGAAAGGTACCGCATTTGGCACCCCAATATCGTCGGTGATAGGGCGGCGCTGTCGCGCCGGAAATCTCACAAATCTAAACAAATCATACAAATTATATTTTAATCTCACATCGGGAAGTAGCGAGTGTGTAATTATGAACATAATTTTGAATAATTTCCACGCGAAGCGTGCCCAAATATCGCGTGTGGGTAGGCGGCGCTGACGCGCCGTAAATCTCACAAATCTTAACAAATCATACAAATCTCTCTTGTGGCGGCTTCGCCTTGGCTTTTGTAAGATTTGGCTTGAGGCCGATTGCTTCGCAATTCTGCCCGTAGGACACTACATCGATCCGCAAATATCGTGGGAGAGGGGTCTTGTTTCTAATTGATTTAGCGTGGAGGTTGTATAATTTAATCCTCATTTTTGCGTTATATAATAGCGTAAATGCGTAATAACGATATGAAATGAGGCTTACACGAAATATATTATGGCTTACCCTCCTGCTTATCAGCGCGCTCTCCGGCGTGGCGCAGGTGAAAATATCGGGTAAAATCACCGATGCCGAGAATCAGCCGATCGAGTTTGCCACGGTGCGCGTGGCCAACACAGCCATCGGCACCACGTCCGACCTCAAAGGCAACTACTCGATCAGCGTGCCTCGGCGCGACACCGTCGAGGTCATCTTCTCCTGCATCGGCTTCAAGGAGCAATCGCAGAAGCTGATAAAGCCCAAGGGGCAGATGGAGCTTAACGTGCGCCTGTTCAAGACCGCCAAGCAGCTCGATGAGCTTCAGGTAATCGAGATCAAGAAGCAGACCACTGCGATGCAAACCATTGACGCCGAAGCGTTTAAGCTCGCGCCCGACGCCAGCGGCGGCAATATCGAATCGATGATCAGCACCTTTGCGGGCGTGAGCAGCAAGAACGAGATGAGCTCGCAATATATGGTGCGCGGCGGCAGCTACGATGAGAACTCCGTGTATATCAACGGCATCGAGGTGTATCGCCCGCAGCTCGTGACCTCGGGTCAGCAGGAGGGCCTGAGTATCATCAACGCCGATATGGTGGGCAAGGTGTCGTTCTCCACGGGCGGCTTCACGCCCGAATACGACGACAAGATGTCGTCGGTGCTCGACATCACCTACCGCGAGCCCGAGAAATTTGAGGGCGCGGTGGCTGCGAGCCTTATGGGCGCCAACGCCACGATAGGCGCCAGCAGCTCGAAGTTCTCGCAGCTCTACGGCGTGCGCTACAAGCGCAACTCCACCATCCTCGGCTCGCTGCAGTCGAAGGGCGAATACGACCCCCAATTCTTTGATTTCCAGACCAATCTCATCTTCCGGCCCTCGGCCAAGTTCACGGCGTCGCTGCTCGGCAACATCGCCCTGAACGACTACCGGTTCAAGCCCACCACACGGCAGACGAGCTTCGGCACCCAGTCCGACGCCAAGAGCTTCACCGTGTATTTCGACGGACAGGAGAAGGATAAGTTCCAGACGTTCTTCGGGGCGCTGTCGCTGAGTTACAAGCCGGCGAAGCAGCACGAGATTTCGCTCATCAGCAGCGCGTACCGCACCAATGAGCTTGTGACCTACGACATCTCGGGCGAATACTGGCTCGACGAGGCCGGCGCCGGCTCGGGCGAAGGCACCGTGGGCGGCGAGCTGGGCGTGGGCAAATACCTGCAGCACGCTCGCAACCGCCTGAAGATGTCGGTGGTGAACTTCGAGCTTAAGGGCTCGCACGATATCAGGAACAACCGCATAGGCTACGGCTTCTCGTTCAAGCACGAGAGCATCTACGACCGCCAGCGCGAGTGGGAGCTGCGCGACTCGGCCGGCTACACCGTGCCGGTGAGCGCGCTCGGCCCCAAGATGATCTACAACCTGTCGTCCAATCACGACCTCAGCTCCAACCGCCTGTCGTTCTACGCGCAGGACAGCTACCGGCTGGCCTCGGGAATGGGCCTGTGGGTCATCAACGGCGGCGTGCGCCTCTCCTATTGGAACTTCAATAAGGAGTTTCTCGTGAGCCCGCGCTTCAGCATCGGCCTGGTGCCGAAATTCAATGAGTCGCTCTCGTTCCGCCTCTCAGGCGGCCTGTACTATCAGGCGCCGTTCTACAAAGAGTACCGAATGGAGGAGACCGACCCCGACGGCAACATCAACATCGTGCTCAACCGCGACATCAAGTCGGAGCGCTCCATCCAGGTCATCCTCGGGTGCGACTACACCTTCCGCGCTATGGACCGCCCGTTCAAGTTCACCGCCGAGGCCTACTACAAGAACCTCGCCAACCTCATCCCTTACGAAATCGACAACCTGAAGATGGTGTATAGCGGCCGCAACGAGTCAAACGGCTTCATCGCCGGCGTCGATTTCAAGCTCTTCGGGCAGTTTGTGAAAGGCAGCGACTCGTGGATTAGCCTGTCGCTGATGAAGACCCAAGAGAACCTTCACGGCGTGAAGGTGCCTCGCCCCACCGACCAGCGCTACGGCATCAGCATCTTCTTCAGCGACTACTTCCCGAAGTTTCCCAAGCTGAAATTCTCACTCAAGGGCATCATCTCCGACGGGTTGCCGACGAGCGCCCCGCGCAAGACCCGCGCCGACGGCTTCTTCCGCACCCCGGCCTATAAGCGCCTCGACATAGGGCTGGCTTATCAGCTCGTGGGCGACGAAGCCGAGGGCAAGCGCCCCGAGAGCGGTTTCTGGCGCCACTTCAAGAGCATCTGGATAGGCCTTGACGTGTTCAACCTGCTGGGTATCAGCAACGTAAGCAGCTACTACTGGGTGACCGACGTCAACAACCTTCAATACGCCGTGCCCAACTACCTCACCGGCCGCCAATTCAACGTAAGGCTAAGCGTAAACTTCTGATTATGACGATACGACAGGCCACCGAGGCCGACATCGACGATATTCTGCGCCTTCTGCGCCAGATTTATCGGCTGCACGCCGCTCTGCGCCCCGACCTCTTCGCCGGGCAGCGCCGTCTTACCAAGTACAACGCCGAGGAGCTGACAGCGCTGATAGCCGATAGCGAGCACCGGCCGCTATTGGTCGCGTGCTCTGCCGACGGCGAGCTGCTCGCCTACGCTATGTGCGCTATCGAGCGCAACCCCGATGGCCTCGCCACCCTCTACCTCGACGACCTCTGCGTAGATGAGCGACATCGCGGCGCGCACATCGGGCGGGAGCTTTTCGGTCACGTGACGGAGCTTGCCCGGCAGCGCGGCTGCTACAACCTTACGCTCCACGTGTGGCACGGCAACGCCGCGGCCGCGGCGTTCTACGAGGCGATGGGCCTCACCGAGCAGTACCGCTGCCTCGAATTACGGCTGTAACCGCCCCACCCTTCTCACGCTATGGCCGGCATCTATGTACATATCCCTTTCTGCCAGTCGAAGTGCATCTATTGCGACTTCTACTCCGTGGCGGCCCGGAAGCACCGCGCGGGCTATGTGGATGCCGTGCTGCGGGAGTTCGCGCTGCGCCGCGCGGAGCTTGGCGGACAGACGGTTAACACCATCTACATAGGCGGCGGCACCCCCTCGGTGCTGCCCGTGGAGGAGCTGGCGGGGCTGCTGCGAGCGCTGATTGCCGACAGCCGCCCCGAGGAGGTGACCGTGGAGGTCAACCCCGACGACGTCACGCCCGCCCACGCCGCCGCGCTACGCCGCGCGGGGGCCGACCGCGTGAGTATGGGCGTCCAAAGCTTCGACGACGCTATGCTGCGCCTGCTGCGCCGTCGCCACAGCGCCGAGGAGGCTAAGCGCGCCTACCACTGCCTGCGCGATGCCGGCTTCGCGCGCCTCAGCCTCGACCTCATCTTCGCCCTTCCCGGCCAGACGCTGAGCGGCCTGCGCGCCGACCTCGAGCAGCTGCTCACGCTGCGCCCCGAGCACGTGTCGTGCTACGGCCTGATGTGGGAAGAGGGCACCCTGCTCCACCGAATGCTACAAGAGGGAACGCTGCACGAGGCCGACGACGAGCTGTACATCGCGATGTACAGCCTGGTGTGCGACGCCCTCGCCGCGGCCGGCTACGAGCACTACGAGGTGTCCAATTTCGCCCTGCCCGGTCATCGCGCGCTCCACAACTCCAACTACTGGAACGGCACCCCCTATCTCGGCTTGGGCGCCGGCGCCCACTCCTACGATGGTATCACCCGCCGCCGTAACCCCGCCGACCTCGAGCGGTATATGGCCGCCATCAGCGCCGGCGCCACAGCTTTCGAGGCCGAGAGCGAGAGCGACGACGAGCGCTACGACGGCTACGTGATGACCCGGCTGCGCACCGCCGACGGCATCGACCTCGAGCACCTTGCCGCCCGCTTCGGCACGGCGCGCCGAGTGGAGTTTGAGCGCAAAGCCGCCGCATTCATCGCCGCCGGCACCATAACCTGCCACGGCGTGCGCCGCCGCATCACCGAGCAAGGCTGGCTCACGAGCGACGCCATCATCACCGACCTGATGGCGTAGCACCTCCGCTTCGCAGAGCAAAAAGCCGATTCGCCTATGGAGGTGACCGAGTTAGGGATGGCGATGCTCGTAAGGCCGGAGCGCCAGAAGGCGCTCTCGCCTATCGTCGTCACGGAGCCGGGGATAGTGAGGCTCTTAATAGCATTTAGGTTGTTGATATTGTCGGTATAGTCGTTACTATCGCTATTGTCGTTATTAACGTCGTTGACGCTTTGATTTAGAAATATATAACACATTCTTCAAT
>CAMHGU010000149.1 GCA_946184715.1 uncultured bacterium
GCTTCGTGCCCTTTGAGGGTGGCCGAGGAGGCGCTATCGACGGTGACGGTGACGAAGTCGCCGGGCTTGTGGTCGCCGGCCGGGAACACTATCACCTTGTTCTGCTCGGTGCGGCCGTAGAGGTCGGCGCGCGAGCGCTTGGAGTAGCCTTCCACGAGGATTTCAAACGTGCGGCCCACGTCGCGCAGGTTGGAGGCGAGCGACAGCTCGTTCTGCAAGGCAATCATACGGTTGAGGCGCTCTATTTTCACCTCTTCGGGCACATCGTCGGGCAGGTTCTTAGCGGCGAAGGTGCCGGGGCGCTCGGAGTATTTGAACATAAACGCCGAGTCGAAGCCCACCTCGCGCATGAGCGAGAGTGTAAGCTCGAAGTCCTCTTCGGTCTCGCCGTGGAAGCCGGTAAACATATCGGTGGAGATACCGCAATCGGGGATAGCGCGGCGAATGGCGGCGATGCGGTCGAGATACCACTCGCGGGTGTACTTGCGATTCATAGCCTTGAGCACGTCGTTGCTGCCGCTCTGAACGGGCAGATGCACGTGGTTGCAGATGTTGGGGCGCGAAGCGATGGCGGCTATGATGTCGTCGGTCATATCTTTGGGGTGCGACGTGGTGAAGCGTATGCGCATAGCCGGGGCGGCATCGGCCACGAGCGTCAAGAGCGCGGCGAAGTCGGTCGTGGCGCCATCGGCCGCGCGGTGGCAATAGGAGTTGACGTTCTGCCCGAGCAGCACCGCCTCTTTGAAGCCGCGGGCTTGGAGGTCGGCCAGCTCGTTGAGGATAGATTGTGGCTCACGGCTACGCTCGCGGCCGCGGGTGTAAGGCACGATGCAGTAAGAGCAGAAGTTGTTGCAACCACGCATGATGCTGATGTAGCCGCTGATGCCGTTGCCGCTAATGCGCGTGGGAATCACGTCGCGATAGGTCTCGGTGGTTGACAGCTCCACGCCCACGGCAGGGAGGCCCTGCTCGGCGGCCGCGATGAGGTCGGGCAGGTCGAGGTAAGCGTCGGGGCCGGCCACGAGGTTGACGCCCTGCTCGTTGACAAGCTGCTCCTTAAGGCGCTCGGCCATACAGCCTATGACGCCTATAAGCAGCGGCTTGCGGCGGCGCTTGCGCTCCACGTTGAGCTGCTGCAGCCGTGAGAAAATCTTCTGCTCGGCATTGTCGCGTATGGAGCAGGTGTTGAGGAAGATAGCGTCGGCCTGCTCGAGGTCGTCGGCAATGCCGTAGCCGGCCATCTTCATCACCGAGGCCACCACTTCGCTATCGGCCACGTTCATCTGGCAGCCGTAGGTTTCGATATAGAGCTTTTTAGGAAACTCGTCGGCACTGAACGACAATGCCGACGGAGTTATGAGATTTGCCATTAGATGAGTATCAGGTGGTTACACATTGTTACTTACCGCGGCCCTTTCCGGCGCGGCGGTTGCGCTCCTGGGCCTTGCGCAGCTCCTCTTGCTGGCGGCGCTGAGCCTCCTCAAGGCGAGCCATAAAGCCGCCTTTCTTCTTGGGCTTCTTGGCGTTCTCGGCCATCTGGGCGCGCACCTTGTCCTCGCTTACCATGCGGCGGAACACGTAGGTCTGGATGATGGTAATCAGCAGCGACACGAAGTAGTAGTAGCTCAAGCCGGCCGCGTAGTTGTTGAAGAACACGAGGAACATAATCGGCATCGCGTACATCATAAACTTCATACCCGGCATCGTGTTGCCCGAGGGCTGGTTCTGCATATTGATGCGGGTGTAGATGATATTGGTGATGGTCATCAAGAGGCAGAAGAGGCTGATGTGGTTGCCGAAGTAGTTGGTGATGAACGGAATCTGGGCGTTCCAGCTGATGATGGCATCAGGGGCGGAGAGGTCTTTGACCCAGAGGAAGGGCTCGCCGCGCAGCTCGATGCAGGAGGGGAAGAACGTGAACATCGCGAAGAGGATAGGCATCTGGAGCAGCAGCGGCAAGCACCCGCTGAAGGGGCTGGCGCCGGCGCGGCTGTAAAGCTCCATAGTCTTCTGCTGGCGCTTCATAGCGTTCTCCTGGCCGGGATAGGCATCGTTAATCTCCTTAATGTCGGGGGCGAGGATGCGCATCTTGGCCTGTGATATCATACTCTTATAGGTGAGCGGGAAGAGCACGAGCTTGATGAGAATGGTGAGCAGCAGAATGATGATTCCGTAGTTGCTGATGAAGCGGCCGAGGAAGTCGAACACCGGAATGATAATGGCCGTATTAATCCAGCGGAAGAAGCTCCAACCCAGGGGGATAAGCTTGGTGAGGTGGAGGTCGTCGCCAGTGTCGGTGGTGATGACTTTATCGAGCGCCGAGAGCATGTGGTACTTGTTGGGGCCGATGAAGAAGGTGAAGGCGGCCACGTCGGTAGCGTCGTTGGTGTAATCGAAGGTGGCTGTGGCGGACATATCCTTTACAAACTCCTTATCGTCGGGCGTGCCTTTCTCGAAGGGCACACTGCGCAGCTGGGCGCTGACGAAAGGCCTGTCGGCCACGACGACGCTCGAGAAGAACTGGTTCTTGAAGCTTATCCAGCGGAGCTGCTCGTTGAGGGTCTTCTCGTCGTCGCTCGACTCACTGAGGTTATCGACATCGCCGTTGGCATACATATAATAAATGGCCGAGTTGCGCTCTTCAAACATACGGCCCTCTTCGTGGCGGCTCACCTTCTGCGTCCACTGGAAATCGACGGTGGTGGTTGATGGCGGGATGATGCTCTTCATCCCCTTCTGCTTCATCTCCAGGCGCACGAGGTAGCTATTGGCCGGCAGGGTGTAGCGAAGCTCGATGAGGGCGCCGGCGCCCATGTCGAGGGTCATCACCACGGTGGAGTCGTTCTCCCGTCGCGGATCGAAGTACATATCCTTGGTGTCGAAGCGGGCATCGGTGGTGCCGATGACGAAGCCGTAGGCGTTGGTGTCCTTATTGAACATCTCCACGGTGGGCTTGCCGTGGGCTTCGTAGGTGAGCAAGGTGGCTTTCGAGATCATACCGCCCTTGCTCGAAAGCTCCACGGCAAGGAGGCCGTTGGAGAGTGTCTCCTTGCGGCTGTCGTCGCCTTTGAGGAAGCGGGCGAAGTTGCGGTAGCGGCCGGCTTCCTGTATCGAAGCGCGCAGCGCGGCGAGCGCCTGCGGGTAGATGGCGGCGTCGGCAGTGTGGTTGATGATTTTGGCTATCTCCACGGCGGTGCCGTTGAGGTCGAGGGTGCCGCCTATGGCATCGGCGGTGAGGGTGGCTTTCATAGCGCCCACTTCGAGGGTGCGCGAGCCGTCGGGCTGCTCCACTCCGTAGCCGGCTATCATCTGGCGGAAGGCGTCGAGCTCGGCGGTGGCGAGGGTATCGGCCACGATGGGCTGCTGCGCCTGTTGCGCCTGCTGCTGTGCCACGGCTTGCCGGCGCGCCGCCTCTTCCTGGGCCTTGCGCTGCGCCTCACTCGGGGTGTTGAGCCACATGAAGCCGAAGATTACAATCACGGCAAGCACAAGCCCGGTCAATGTGTTTCTGTCCATATTCTATATCGGGTAATGTTTTGATTTTCAATCCTTTTTCTCAGCCTTGTAAGCTATGGCGGCACGCACGAAGTCGACGAATAGCGGGTGAGGGTTGAGCACCGTGCTCTTGTATTCGGGGTGGAACTGGGTGCCTATGTACCAGCGCTTGGAGGGAATCTCCACCACCTCCACGAGGTGAGCGTCGGGGTTCTCTCCGGTGCAGCGCATTCCGGCGGCCTCAAAGCGGTCGCGGTAGTCGTTGTTGAACTCGAAGCGGTGGCGATGGCGCTCCTCAATGACGTCGGTGCCGTAGATGGCGGCCACGCGCGAGCCGGGGGTGAGACGGCAGCGGTAAGCGCCGAGGCGCATAGTGCCGCCGAGGTTGCTGATGCTCTTCTGCTCTTCCATAAGGTCGATGACGTTGTGGGGTGTCTTGGGGTCCATCTCGGTGCTGTTGGCATCGGCGAGGCCGAGCACATTGCGTGCAAACTCAATCACCATACACTGCATGCCGAGGCATATGCCGAACGTGGGCACATCGTTCTCGCGACACCATCGCAGGGCCACAAATTTCCCCTCCACGCCGCGCTGCCCGAAGCCCGGGGCCACGAGCACGCCGTCGAGGCCGGCGAGCTGCTCGGCCACGTTGCCGTCGTTGATGCGCTCCGACGAGATGTAGCGCAGGCACAGCCTGTGGTCGTCGTAGGTAGCCGCCTGAAGCAGCGACTCGTTGATCGACTTATAGGCGTCCTGAAGCTCCACGTATTTGCCCACGAGGCCTATGGTGACGGTCTCGGTGGCGGAGTGCATCTTATCGAGGAAGCGGTTCCAGGCCGCAAGGTCGAGGCGCGACTCCACGTCCACGTCGAGCAGGTCGAGCACCACGTCGTCGAGCCCTTGCTCGTGCATCTTGAGCGGCACTTCGTAGATGGTGGGCACGTCGATCGATTGGAACACGGCCTTGGGCGACACGTTGCAGAACTGGGCCACCTTGCGCAGCATCGCGGCGGGAATGTCGCGCTCGGTGCGAAGCACCAGCACATCGGGCTGGATACCCAGCTCTTGCAGTTTCTTCACGGAGTGCTGCGTGGGCTTGGTCTTCAGCTCCTTAGCCGCGTTGATAAACGGCACATACGTCAGGTGCAGGCACAAGCAGTCGTCGGTCAACTCCCAGCGCAGCTGGCGCACCGCCTCAAGGAAGGGCAGCGACTCTATATCGCCCACGGTGCCGCCTATCTCGGTGATGACGAAATCGTAGTTGCCGGTGTTGCCCAGCTGCTTGATGCGCCGCTTAATCTCATCGGTGACGTGAGGCACCACCTGCACTGTCTTGCCCAGATAGTCGCCGCGCCGCTCTTTGTCGATGACGCTCTGATAGATGCGCCCCGACGTGATATTGTTGGCCCGCGACGTGGGTACGTTGGTAAAACGCTCGTAGTGACCGAGGTCGAGGTCGGCCTCGTGGCCGTCGTTGGTTACATAACACTCGCCGTGCTCGTAGGGGTTGAGCGTGCCGGGGTCGATGTTGATATAGGGGTCAAACTTCTGAATCGTCACTCTGAAGCCGCGCGAGAGCAGCAGCCGCGCCAGCGACGACGACATTATCCCTTTGCCGAGCGACGACACCACGCCGCCTGTCACAAATATGTACTTGGTATTCACGCTTTTACAGTTATAACACGTTAGGAGATACCGGCCTCCGGCAATGCCGGCTGCCAATTCAATCGGCAAAGTTACTAATTTTCGGGCTACACAGCAACAGCCGGAGCAAGATTGTTGCCCCGCCAAGCTCTGAGTGGCTAATTCTTATAAGCCTCATTACTAATAGCAAGGGAGCGCAAGCCTCGGCCCGCGCTCCCTGTGGTATGGTTGAAGATGTGTATTAGCGAATCATCTTCTCGGCCTTGGTAGTGCCATCGGAGTAGGTCTTAACCACGATGTTCATACCCTCAAACGGGCGGTTGCTTACCTGACCGGTAACGCTTACGTACTTCACGCTTACGGCGTTGCCATCGGCTGCGATGCTGTTGACGCCGGTAGCGAATTCGGGATCGGCTACCATAGTGCCCTTGATGTTGCGAAGGGCGGCGCCATCGACAGCGGTGAGGCGACGCGGTGCGCCGGCGGCCTCTTCGCTGTTCCACGGCTCAACGAGCTCTACGAAGATCTCGAGGTCGTAGCCGGAGCCTACGAGCATAGTGCCGGCATCGGCGAGGCCGATGCAGTGGCCTTCAGCCTGG
>CAMHGU010000150.1 GCA_946184715.1 uncultured bacterium
GCGGGTCACCGTCATTCCGTGGGAGTGATGCGGAATTGTTGCGGCGTCATTCCGTACGTCTTTCGGAACACGTAGATAAAGTAGTTAGGCTCATCGAAGCCACATTCGAAGGCTATCTCTTTCACCGATAGGGTGGTGGTGTTGAGCAAGAGTTTCGCTTTCTTCATCTTCACTTGGGTGATATAGCTGATGGGGCTCTCGCCTGTAGCGGCGGTGATTCGTCGGCTGAACGTCTTGCGGCTCATACAGAAGTGGTCGGCAATTCGGTCGATTGAGATCTTGCCTGATTTCATATTGGCGTTGACGTAGTCGGCGACAGCCACGAGTAGCTGCTGGTCGGGCAACGGCGATTTCGCTTCGCTGGTTTGTGTGTCGGGCTCGGCGGTTTCGGCGGTTTCGGCAGGCTCGTCCGATGGGGCGGGCGTGTCGTCGGGCAGGGTGGTAGTGCCGCGCTTTCTCCGCATCACTACGGCGGTGAGTGCAATCAAGGCAGCGACAAGCAGGATGGCAAGCAGAATGCAGGCGGTGCGCAGCCGGCGAAGGGTGCGGTCTTTCGCCTCCACCGATTGTTTCAGCTCATCGAGTTGGAACAAGGCGCTGTATTCGGAGGCGAGGCGCTCGAGTTGCTCGGTGTGGATGCTGTCGCTAAGCGCCATAGCCGTGCTGAGCGAGGCATAGGCATTGGCGTTGTCGCCCAACCGGTGGTAGCTGTCGGACATCGACGACATCACGAGCCGGCGCAGGTAGCGGTTGCCGGCTTCATCGGCAAGCTCCGCGGCTTTCTTGTAATACTCGATCGACTTGGCGTAGTGCCCTTGTTGCTGGGCGAGATTGCCAAGCTGCTTGTAGTCGATGGCGAGGGAGTGGATCTCGTCGTATTTGTTGAGCAGGTCGATGGCGCGGAGATAGTAGGTCTCGGCTTGGGCGTACTCCTTTTGGCTGGTGTAGATGTCGGCCATCTGCGACATTCGCCGTGCCATTCCTATTTCGTTCTTGTTGTTGTAGTCGAGCTGATAAGCCATTTCGGCATATTCGAGGGCACGCCGTGGCTCGCCTTTTTTGTTGTAGATCTCGGCGGCGGTGCCGTAGCGGATAGGGAGCTTGGTGGGGGTGGGGCATCGCTTCTCCACTTCGATGGCGCGGAGGATATACGCCTCGGCATCGTCGAGGCGCCCGGCGGCGAGCGATGAGCCGGCGAGGGTGTTGAAGTCGGTCGATAGACGCGACGGGTCGTGCAGAAGACTGTCGATGTGAAGCGACAGCCGGCAAGTGGCAATCGCTTTCTGGAGGTCGCCTATCAGGTGATATTGAATCGCCATCCCCGAGAGGGCATCGCCTTGCACAAGAAAATCGCCGTCGGCGGCGGCGAGCCGAGCCGCTTCGTCGTAGGCGTTGATGGCGTTGTGATGTAGCGACGCGTAGTGGTAGTGGTTGCCCATATATAAAGAGGAAAGCCGGCGGATAAGCCGTGTGTCGGAGCGCTTGTCAAACACATACAGGGAATCGGCGGCGCCTTCGGCATTGAGAGCCACCATAAGGCTGTTGGCCGCTCCGAAATCGGCGCGCTCGCCTTTCATCACCTCTGTGTAGAGTGAGTCGATAGAGCCGGCGTGGACTATCAGAGTGGTCACTATGGCTGCTGTCAAGAGTAGGCGTCGATACATTGCTGATGTTGTTTTCTTTCGACAAAAGTAGTCATTTAAATCGGTTTTTTGCCGAAAAGGAAGATCTAAATCGGTGGCGCGACAGCTTGCCGACGAAGATTCCAATGATAATTTTTTTCCATTGATTTGCAGTCAGATACGGCGGTATAGTGTCCCAAAATTATCACTGATATAGATAATATTGTCCCAAAAATTTCATCTGATGTCTTTTTGTTTTAAGGATTGAATGGGCTTCGAGGCTTAAATTTGCCGATAATAGTTTGAGTAAGCCTCATCCACCGCTTATGGCGGCTGTGCGCCACTCGTCTTTTTCAACTCGTAGCTGAAACAACCGAACAATAACTTAACAATAAAACAGATTTAACTATGGAAATGACACAAACTTTGCCCCGCCCATCGTTTGGCGAGGCCGTAAAGACATGTTTCAAGAAGTATGCCACCTTCGGTGGCCGCGCCCGTAGAGCCGAATTCTGGTGGTTCGCGCTCCTCTGCTGGATTCCCAATGTCTGTGCGTCAGCCCTGGTGGCATGGAAGATGTCGGTAAGAACTGAGATCGAATCTCAGTTGACCGGCGCCTTATCCGACAGCGCCGCAATGGATGCCCTGATGGCTAAAGCCGAAAGCTGCGACACTATCTTCTACCTTGGTATCGCTGTGATTGGTATTGTGATGCTGGCGTTGCTGCTGCCCAGCCTCGCCGTGGCGGCGCGCCGCCTCCACGACACCGGCCGCTCCGGCTGGCTCTTGCTGCTCGGGATTATCCCGATTGTGAACTTTGTGGGCGCCATCGTGCTCTTTGTCTTCTTCCTGCAAGACAGCAAGCCTGCCCCCAACAAATTCGGTCTCTCGCCCAAATATGTCGTTCCTCAGCCGTCAGTACAGCAATGAAGATTAGAGTAATAGCGGGATTGGCTTCTGTTGCCCTCGCGGCAATAGCGCTCACCTCCTGTGGCGACGACGAGCCCTCTCCCAAAGGGGGCGGTGGCGACAACGACAAGCCGGCTGCGGCGCGCTCGCTCACGGTGACCGTCGATGAGAGCCAACTCACCTATGAGAATCTGGAGATTGTGCTTTCCAATGGCGCAACCTACAAGTATGAGAACGTGCCTTTCGGCACCGTGACTGTGACCATCGAGGACTTCCCGCGAAGCGTCGAAGAGCTGGAGCGGCTCAAGTTGCCCAATGGGATGACCGATATCCATCAGAATCTCTATCTGCAACCTTTGCTTATGGTGTGCGCCCTCAATGAGCTCAACTACGACCGCGACGTGGCGCGTGCTATGATCGATTATGTAGGCAAGGGGGTCAAGTCGCAGTCTCGCGACGGGGAGTTGATTCACTACCCGGGCGAGGGCGTCTCTACCGCCGATCCCACCGAGTGGTCGCAGGCGAAGCAGTATTCGCGCTTCGACAAAGTGCGCTCCTATTTCGAAGGTGCTACGTCGGGCAACAACTATACACCGGCCACTAAGCCCTACGTGATGAAACTTGAGCTCAACAACTATAGCTATACCGCCGATAAGGATTGCGTCCAGGTTTGGCTGACGTCTACGCAATTAGCGTCGAAAAAACCGCTCCAAGTGTGGAAATACGACAGCGATGGCGACGGCAGCTACGATTACTTCTGGACCAGTACCTTCCGGTCGCTGCTCCACAGCCTCGCAGAGTATTGAAGCTGATACTTTTGCTATCGGTTGCCTATTGTAAACAGTAACAACCTATTGATATGAGAAAACTCCTTCTGACCTTACTATTCGCCGCGGTGACGATGCTTGCCGCGCGAGCCGAAATGCGCTATCAGGGCGACATCAACCTCGACGGCTCCGTCGATGGCAACGACGTGTCGATTATGCTCGAGATGGTACTCTCGGGCGGCGTCTCCAATGCTCAAATGGCGGTCGCCGACCTTAACACCGACGGCTCCGTCGATGGCAACGACGTGTCGATTCTCCTCGAGATAGTGCTTATGGGCTCGCCCACGCCGCTCTACGAATACCGGACCTTCACGGTGGCGGGCGTGCAGTTCACAATGGTGAAAGTGCCCGGCGGCTCATTCACGATGGGTGCCACCGCCGAGCAAGGCTCCGATGCCAACAGCGACGAGAGCCCGACTCACTCCGTGACCCTCAGCGAGTATATGATAGGTCAGACGGAGGTGACGCAGGAGCTGTGGGAAGCTGTGATGGGCAGCAACCCGAGCAACTTCAGCGGCTCCGGTCTACCGGTGGAGATGGTAAGCTGGTACGACTGCCAAACGTTTGTCACAAGGCTCAGCGCCTTGACGGGCGAGTCGTTCCGCTTGCCAACCGAGGCAGAGTGGGAGTATGCCGCCCGTGGCGGCAAGAGTGGCGGCACGAAGTATGCCGGTAGCAGCACCATTGCCGACGTTGCGTGGTATAGCAGCAACTCATCATCCAAAACTCATCCGGTGGCTACGAAGCTGCCCAACGCATTGTGGCTTTACGATATGAGCGGCAACGTGCAGGAATGGTGCCAAGACTGGTATAGCAGCTATAGCTCCGCTGAGCAGACCAATCCGCAGGGTCCCGCGTTGCCGGGCGCTTACCCTTTCCGAATGTGCCGTGGCGGGGGCTATAGAGATGCTGCCCGTCAATGCCGTGTCTCCAATCGCAGCTATAACAATCCGGAGACCCGCACTGATATTCTCGGGCTGCGCCTCGCGATTGGTGAGGACCCCTCGCTGCATTCCTACACTGTCAATGGCGTTACGTTCAAGATGAAGGAAGTGCCCGGCGGCTCATTCACGATGGGCGCCACCTCCGAGCAGGAATCCGAAGCTGATAGTAATGAGCGACCGATTCACTCCGTGACCCTCAGCTCCTATATGATAGGGCAGACTGAGGTGACGCAAGAGCTCTGGACCGCCGTGATGGGCAGCAACCCCAGCAATTACGATTTTCTCGACCCAAAAGCGCCGGTGGAGCATGTGGACTGGTACGATTGCCAAACGTTTATCGCAAAGCTCAACGCCCTTACGGGCGAGACCTTCCGCTTGCCCACCGAGGCGGAGTGGGAGTATGCAGCTCGCGGCGGTGTAAGCTACCGCCAGAAGTATGCCGGCAGCAACGATATCGATGATGTGGCGTGGTACAGCGGCAACGCTTCCGATACTCCGCGCCCGGTGGCTACAAAGCAACCCAACGCGTTTGGGCTTTACGATATGAGCGGTAATGTGTGGGAGTGGTGCCTCGATTGTAGTGCAAGCTATACAACCGCGTCGCAGACCAATCCGTATGGGTCTGGATCAGGCTCTTACCGAGTGTGCCGTGGCGGTAGCCATTACGGCGATGCGACCGACTGCCGTGTCTCCCGTCGCAACTTTAGCTATACGAAGACCCGCCTCGGTGATCTCGGGCTGCGACTCGCCATTGGTGTTGACCCCTCGCTGCATTCATTTACTGTAAAAGGCGTTACGTTTAAGATGAAGGAACTGCCCGGCGGCACCTTCACGATGGGCGCCACCTCCGAGCAGGGCTCCGATGCCTATAACGACGAGAACCCGACTCACAGCGTGACCCTCAGCAGCTTCTGGATAGGGCAGACCGAGGTCACGCAAGAGCTGTGGACCGCCGTGATGGGCAGCAACCCGAGCAATTTCAGCGGCTCCAACCTGCCGGTGGAGATGGTCAGCTGGGACGACTGCCAAACGTTTATCACCAAGCTCAACGCCCTCACGGGCGAGACTTTCCGCTTGCCCACCGAGGCGGAGTGGGAATTCGCGGCTCGTGGCGGCACGAAGTATGCCGGCAGCGACATCATTGGCGATGTGGCATGGTATAGTGGCAACTCATCGTGGAAAACTCATCCGGTGGCAACAAAGCAAGCCAACGTGTGGGGGCTCTTCGATATGAGCGGCAATGTGTGGGAGTGGTGCCAAGACTGGTTCGGCAACTATAGCGCCTCAGGACAGGCCGACCCGCAGGGTCCCACGTCGGGCACCGGACGCGTCTACCGTGGCGGTAGCTGGGGCGTCGCCGCAAGGGTCTGCCGTGTCTCCACCCGCAACTCCGCCTACCCCACATCCTCCGGCTCCGGCCTCGGCCTGCGC
>CAMHGU010000151.1 GCA_946184715.1 uncultured bacterium
TCCCTCGGCAAGAGTGTCAAGCGAATGGGAATACTGCAATTTATCCGTATAGGGGTCAAAAGCTCCATAGAAGACTGGATCCTTGACGATCTGTCGGGTATCTGCAGTTATCTGCATCTGAAGCCAATTCCATCAGTTTTGAAAGGTTCTACCGGTTATCAGAAGATGCTTGAGCTATACCGCAAAGCTCGACGAACCTATAAGAAAGGATATGAGACAAAAGAACTGATTAACGCCCTCGATATGGGAATTATCAGCAATAAGCGGCGTGACGTACTTGCCCCATTGGAGACTACTCTTGGAGTTATTAGGCAATAACACGTGTAGCTATAGAGGCTATAGGGGGAATCAGTATTTGAGGGGATTGGCGGCTACGAGGCGGCGATAAGCGTAGGCCATAAGGAAATAGACGCCGGCGAGCACCCACATCATTGTAAGCTCGAAGCTGACATCGGAAAGGGAGGCCGCATTGCCGGTCATACGCACGAAAGCATTGACGGCCCAGGTGCTTGGCACAAGGTCGCCCACAAACTTGAGCAGCGCCGGCATACCGTAGCGCGGCCAGCTGATGCCCGACAGGAAGAGGAAGAGCACCGAGGTCCACACTATGAGCGGGAACACGTCCTCGCGCTCAGTGACAAACGCCTGGAGCGTCATTCCAAAGAAGGCGCTCGACGCAAGATAGGGCAAGGTCATCAGGAAGATATCGAGCATGGAGCCGTTGTGGGGGAACTCAAAGAAGCGAATCACCACCACAGCCACATAGAAAATCACGGGAATGTAGATAATGGAGTAGCAAAGCAGTTTGCCGGCCATCGTAGGGATAATGCCGGCAGGCACAGCTTCGGGGTCGCGCCCTGCATTGCGACGCCTGCGGCCCCTGGCTCCGGCACCGAGCATACAGATGCCCAAAATCATACTCTGCTGCACTACAATCATCAGGATACCGGGCAGCAGCGCCGAGGCGATACCCATCATCGGGTTACCGAGCGGGAAGAATTGGCTCTGCACCGGCATCGCGCCTAAGGGCACGTAGGTGGCCGTGATATTGGCCGCCCGTGCTTGCTCCTTGGCAGCCATAGCGCTCGAGGCATTGGTGACGGCCACAAGAATCGACTTATAGCGTAGCAGCAATCCCATATCGCAGTAAATGTTGATATTGGCCTGCTCACCACGGCCCACCCTCTCTGAGAGGTCGGCCGGCAGCTCCACAATGCCGAAGGCCTGCTTCTCGGCCATAGCGCGCTTGGCATCGGGCAAGTCGATGGCGTATCCGGCGAAGCTCACCTCCTGCGTAGCCGCCAGAGAGCGCATCCACTCGCGGCTCAGCGGCGTGTGGCTATTGTCGATAATCACCACCGGCACTTCACGCACCAGCTCGGGGTCGTAGATTGATGAGTACACCAGCGGATAGAACAGCGGCAGGATGAAGAAGAACAGCACCACGCCCATATCGGCGAAAATAAGGCGAAACTCGTTGTGACACACCCGTATCATATCGCCAAATTCGTGTTGGATAAAATGCAGCAGTCTGTTCATCATCAAGGGATATAAGTGAAGGAGCGGCACGCGTGGCGGAGACGGCGCAGCACGAAAAACGGTAAGAACATAAAGCCGATAAGCGCCACATAGAAGAGCCGCGAATAGAAGAGCGACAATCCATTGAGGGCTTGGTCGATATATATGAGGAAGTAGTAGCGCATAGGCAGGAGATAGGAGAACATACCTATGACGCGATACATCGACTCGACAGGCATTGAGAAACCGGCCACCGAGAATGTGAGCACACCCACGAGCGAGCCCACCGAGAGGGCGATGCGCATATTAGGCACAATGCCCACGAAGAGTACTGCCAGCGATTGCGTGGCGGCCACGAGTAGGAACATCGCGAGGAGCATACGCCAGAGCGGGCAGTTGAGCGGGTAGCCGCAGTAGCCGTACATTATCGACTGAATGGCCCACCCCACTATGGTGAAAATCGCGCATTGCGGCAGCAGCTTGCCCAGCAACGCTACGAGCATAGAGTCGCCGGCAGTGTCGAGCCACTCACCGGCGGTATCCATCTTCATCTCGTGGGTGATGGTGTAGATAGTCATCAAGAGTACCATCAGGGCGAGCGTGGCCACGCAGAAGGAGTTGTTAAGGTATATGCCGTAGTGGGTCTGCGGGTTGCCGAGCATGTGCATATGGGTGCTGTAAGGCTGGAGCTTGCCACCCAATAGCTTCGGGTCGATGCCGGCATTACGCGCGGCGGTGAGCATCACCGATGCCGAGGTGAGCATCGCCTGGGTCTTGAAGCTGCGATAGCTCAGCGACGCGGGCACCATATACATATAGTTGCTGAAATAGGCCAATTCGGGTCGGCGCATCGCCAAGACATCCTCGCTGAAGTGGTCGGGGATGTAGAAGTAGCCGAAGATTTCGCCACGCTGTATCGCCTCATCAGCTTGGTGCTGGTCGTGATAGGTGGCGATGACCTCAAGCATCTGCTGATTGACCAGCTCGCGAGTGAGACGCCGTGAGAGCGACGAATTGTCGAGGTCGACCACCGCTACGGGAATATTGGCCGGCAGGCCGATATTCATCTCATAGGTGAGGACAAGCGTCATCACCAGCGGTACCAGAATGAACGAGACGAGATAAAGCGGACGGCCGGTAAGCAGTCGCCATTCGCGCGTCATAGTGTCGAGCAGTCGCCGCAGCATCGTAAGCCTCTCTCAGCGTGATTAATCTTCCTGAAGGAGAACCGACATACCCGGACGCAGGCCATTCACTTTCTGAAGCGGGCGGAGCTTCACCTCGAAGGTGCGGCTATCGTACTTGCCGTTGGCCTTGGTGGCGCTCCACACGGCGTAAGAGCCTTTGTCCTTGATATAGAACACTTTGGCCTCTACTACGGTGTCGGCCAGCGCGGGAATGCGCACCTTCACCTGCTGTCCCATACCCATATTGGAAATCAGCTCCTCGCGGAGGTTGAAGGCAATCCACATATCGTCGGGGCGGAGTATGGTCATAATAGGAGCGCCGGGAGCTACAAGCTCACTCACTTCGGGATAGATATCGGTAATCTCGCCATCACAGGGAGCGATAAGATACTGGTCCTCGAGGAGCGCCTGCACCTGATTGACCGAGCCGGTAGCGGCATCGACCATAGCGGCGGCCGAGGCTTTATCCTCGGCTTGCGCGCCTTCGAGAGCCATGTCGTACTGAGCCTTAGCGGCGGCAGTAGCCGCAACAGCGGCATCGTGGGCAGCTTTGGCTTCGTCGCGTTTCTGCTCCGAAATCACGCCCTGAGCGTAGAGGTTCTGCATTCGCTCATAGGTCTTGCGCGTTATCTCCTCGGCGGTCTTGGCCTGCTCCCAGAGGCTTCGGGCTGACGCTATAATCTGAGCGCGAGCGCCTTTATCCACCTTGCGGCTTTGGCTGGCGGCCGACTGCTGCACGGCCATAGCCTGCTGCAGCTGGGCATCGGCCAGCGAGGAGTGGATGTGGGCCAGGGTGTCGCCGGCGCGCACCTTATCGCCCTCTTTCACATAGATATCGGTCACACGGCCCATAAGCTTGCCTGAGATGCGAAGCGTGGTGGCATCGGCCTGCCCTTGGAAGAGCTCTTTCTCGGGCTTAAGCAGCATAAATCCCACTATCGCTATTACCAACACTGCTACTATCATAACGGCGAAGGCTATCATCAACGACTTATTCGTAGCCTTGGAGTTCATCGAGCTGTTGTCTGATTCCATATTATTCTAATGCTTTGTTATATACGGTTGATGCTATTAAAGTTAGGGTATTTATCGGGAGCCGAGGGTGCCGAGCACCTTAGAGAGATACACGTCGCAGAGGCGCACGTCGATGGCGGCATCGATAAGCTCGGAGTTGGCTTTAAGCCAGGCGGTCTGAGCGGCCATCACGTCGCTCATCGGGAGCACGCCCTCGAGGAAGCCCACATTGGCGGTGCGGAGGTTCTCCTGGGCTTTCGACATATTGGACGCGGTGGCCTCGTGGGTCTTCACGGCCTCTTGGCAACGGAACGAAGCCTGAGCCACTTGCAGCTCAATCTTCTCCTTTACGTCTTCCAGCTCAAGGCGGCGCGCTATGGTCTGGCTCTTGGCAGCGCGCCACTTGTTGTAGTTGCCACCCCAATGCCATATCGGGATTGACACCATCGCGCCCACGCTGAAAGCGCCGGCAAAGCGCTTCTGGAAGCCGTTGAACATATTAGGATTGGAGAAGGAGTACATACCCACCACAGCCACATTGGGCAGCATCGAGGCGAAAGCCACCTTCTCTTTCTGCTCAAATACCTTGATGGCGGTGCTGAGAGCGCTCACATCGTGGCGGCGGGCATACACGTCGCCGAGATTCACGGCTTGCGGCTCCACCTTAGCCTCAGTGACGCTATTGGCGTTCTCATCGGCAAGGGTGTACTGCTCATTGACGGGCAGGCCGCATAGCTGGTTGAGAGCCATTCGGGCCAGCGCCACGCCATTCTCGACTTTCATAAGATCGACATTAGCCTCATTGAGCTTAACCTCGACTGAGAGGAGGTCGCTACGCGTGGCCACGCCCTCGCGAAGCATCGCCTCGACATTGGTCTTCAGGGTGTCGAGCAGCTCCACATAGGAGGTGGCAAGGCGCTTTTTGGCCACCAGCGACACCACAGTCCAGTAGGTAGCATCGACGTTGTAGATAACCTCATCGGCCTCCTTGGCGGCGAGGTCGCGCTGCAGCGCCTGCGCGTAGCGCGCCATCTGATTCATCGCCCTGATTTTGCCGCCCATATACACCGGCTGAGTCAACGTGACCGCGCCGGCAAACACGTTGTGAATGTCGTAGGTCATATGATCCTTAGGCAGATAGGCTACCGGGTTGTAGATAGGCTCGCCCGTCTGCGGATTCATCACCGGGTTGCCGTCGGGGCCTATGAGCACGTTGGGCTTATAGGTCATCGCCGCGGGGTCGAAAGTGAGGGTGGGCAGAAACTGGTCGCTGTCGAATATCGACAGTTTCTTCTGATTATATAAATAGGTGCCGCTGAAGTCGAGCGCCGGCAGATAAGCCGCCTTGGCCTGCTTCACCTCATAGCCCGCTTGTTCAATACGCTCAGCCGCAATGCGCAGCTGCTTATTGTTGTCGATGGCAAGATGCCTCAAAGAGTCGAGAGTGACCTGCGAAGTGGCTGCGAAGGCCAGCAGCATAGTCCCTGTCAAAGTGATAAAATATCGTTTCAGCATATCGCTACGTTGGTTACTTTCAAAATGCAAAGTTACAAAATTCTCCCGTATCGCACTTATCTTCGCTCAAATATCGTATCTTTGTAATATCCTTTAAATCTTATCTCACTATGCATAAAGGGAATACCCTCATCGAAATGCTGATAGCCGTAGCCTTAGCTTTGGTGCCGCTGATGGGCTCGGCCGTCGGCATCGGCCACATCGACCGCGACGGGTCGTGGTTCTACATCTATGACGAGACGGGACGGCGCATCACGTCGTTCAGCCGCACGCGCGGCGAGCTGCAAGGCTACAGCTCGGAGTTTATAATCCTGAAGAGCGGCTCGTGGTACTACCTCTACGATGCCCACGGGCGGCGTATCAACTCCCTATCGGTAAGCCACATAGGCGAGATACTCTCGGTGGGGCGCGACACGTTTACCAGCCGCTCGGGCTCATGGATCTACACCTGGAGCAAGGACGGGCGCCGCCTCGCCTCACGCGCAGCCCACA
>CAMHGU010000152.1 GCA_946184715.1 uncultured bacterium
AACTTCTGCCACGAGGCGATGCATTTTCGGGCCAGCTCGGGCTTCTCGCCGCGGCCGAACCAGCAGTAGTGTATCGTTTTGGGTATCATTGGCTTTGAAAATCTTTGTTTAGCCAACCGACAAAGTTCCAGCCGTCCATTCTTTTACCGCCCACAAGGTTCCGGAAGAGTCCCAAATTTCCTAACCCTTCGGTTTCGTAACCCGGTATATAGATTGCTGATTTAATCTCGGTATATGACTTGTTTACAAGACTCGCTTTGTACTTAAACGGAAGTCGGTCAACACGCTCCACCCACTCATCAATGGCCGGATCGAAATGAGTGAAAAGGATAAACATATTATCACGATTAATGCGAGCCAATCTGCGTTTCCAAGTAGCGACAACGTCCTCAATGGTTTTGTAGTGCAAGAAGTGAAGTTCAATCATTTTTTCGCCTTCGCCCAGATTCATTATAGGATACTCAATGTCGGTGGGCTTGTGGTTGGGATTTGCGCAAGGATATAATTCGCAGGCCAAATAGTAGTCTAAATCTTCACAGAAACGGATGAAATGGTCATTGTAGAAGAACATATTGACCGTTGGAGAGTTGAAGCGCTGGCCAAGTTCGTGGCAAATTATGCCGCCATTGCAGTTGTTGCATAGTATCGTGAAATTTGCGTTATGCAATCGCTTTCGTAATTTGGGAATTATAAAAAGCTTGCGTAGCAGCTTGTTTGTGCGATACGTAATCTTGTTGTTATATAAGTCCATAGTTATGTTGCTGGCGTGATAATACAAAGGGACACCGCAAGGGGAGGGGTTGCGGAGCCGGAGGGTAAACCGGTGAGTATCAGCTCTCTATTCTGTCTCAGATAGTGGGGCATAACTCTTCGTGCAAAGATAGTGCTTTTTTTTGATACTGGCAATGCTGCCGGGATTTTTGTAACTTGGCTGCTGCTGGGGCGGCTGCTTGAGCTGGGGGCTATGGGGATGCTGGGGGCTATGAGGGCTATGGGAAATATGGGGGCTATAGTGATGCTGGGAGCTATGAGGACTATGGGAGCTATGGGGATGCTGGGGGGTATGAGGACTATGGGAAATATGGGGGCTATAGGGATGATGGGGGGCTATGGGGGGCTGGGCCCGGGCGGGCTGGGGGATGGGGGGCGGTGCCGAATAGTGGGGCGAGGGTGTGCAGAATGGGGCGAAATGGGGCGGGCGAGGTGGTTTTGGGTGAAATTTTCGGGGGAAAAGTTTGGGAATTGGAATTGAATGCTTAAATTTGCTATGTAATAGCGGGCGCTTGCGCCGGCGGTGGCTGCGGCTTGGCCGATTGCCGCCGGGCTGCGGCCAGCGTGGCCGGGCTGCGGAGGCAGCCGTAGGCTGCTTGAGGGCTTTGTATGCTCCCCCGAGAGCTATGGGACTCATGGGAACTATAGGGGCTATGGGAGCTCTAAAACGGGCGGCGGCGCGGCTATTACTGACGACTATTGTGCCTATTGGTGATGAACTAACATTTTAATTAACTATAAAACAATCAGTTATGAAACTAAGACGATTACGTAACATTTTGCTTGCGGTAGTGGCTGTATGGGCTATGGCTGCACAGGCGGCCATCCCTGATGGCTACTACCAGCAGGCTGAGGGGCTGTCGAAGCAGGCGCTGCTGACGGCTCTCGAAGGCATTGTGGGTAGCCACACCGAAGTGAGCTACAGCGGTCTGTGGCGTGCGTTCTCCACAACCGATGTAGATGCCAACGGCAGAATTATCGACATGTACTCCAACAAGTTGTGGATCTATTCGGAAGAGCAGTGTGGCAGCTACTCCCATGTGGGCGATTGCTACAACCGAGAGCACTCGATGCCCAAGAGCTGGTTTAGCGATGCCACGCCGATGTATTCCGACCTCTTCCATCTCTATCCCACCGATGGGCGGGTCAACGGGCAGCGGAGCAACGACCCGTTTGGCGAATGTGCCAACGGCACCCGCTTGAGCTACACTACTGAAACGGGTACCACTTATACCGCTAAGGGGAAGTCGGGGGCCTCGACCTACGCCGGCTACACCGGCACGGTGTGGGAGCCCGACGATGAGTACAAAGGCGACTTCGCGCGTACCTATTTCTATATGGCGGCGGCCTACAATAGCCAAATCAACACGTGGGCTACCGGCAACACCAACCTCGGGGGCACCACCTATCCGGTGTTCAACTCGTGGAGCGAGACGATGCTGATGGAATGGCACCGCCTCGACCCGGTGAGTGACAAGGAGATAGCCCGCAACGAGGCTGTATATGGCTTGCAGGGCAATCGCAACCCGTTTATCGACCACCCCGAGATGGCCGAATATATCTGGGGCAATATGAAGGACAGCGAGGCCGGCTGGAGCGAAAGCGCAACCGCCACGCCTCAGATTCTCAGCCCTTCGGCCGGAATGGTCGTCGACTTCGGCGAGATTATCTACGGCGCTAATAGTTCGCAGGCTATCACTGTAATAGGAGAGAACCTCACTCTCGACCTCGATGTGTATGTGATGTCGAACGACCCCGTGGCGGCGTTTACCATCGACAAGAACCGTGTCACCGCTGCTGAGGCTAATGCTGGCCGCAATGTGATTATCGTCACCTTCGACCCCCAGACCGAAGGCTCGTTCAGCGCCATTCTCCGCATCGTGAGCAACGAGGCCTCGGTAGAGGTGCCGCTCCAGGGTAGCGCTTACAGCCAAAGCACTTACATTGAGCCAACCATTACGGTTGAGCCTCAGGCGCTTGTAATTAATGCCGAAGTGGGCCAGACGTCCGCTGCCGAGGAGCTCGTGGTTACCTCATCAGATGTGGTAGAGTGCGAAGGCCTCAGTGTGAGCGTCAACAGCGACCCGGCAATGGAAGGCACCTTCGCCTTCGCCGATCCTACCGGCGCCACCTCGGGCGATATGACCATCTCGGCCAACTGCACCACGCAGTTCTACGTTCAGGCACCGGCACAGACCACCGCCGGCACCTACGAAGGCACCATCTATGTGGGCTGTGGCAATTACGTGACCACGGTGCCCATCACCTACATAGTGAGCGAAGCCGCCACTCCCGGCCAGAGCCGCAAGTTCCGCCTCGTGACTTCGGCCGATGAGCTCGCCGAGAACCGCGACATCATCATCGTCTCGACCGTCCACGGAAAGGCCGTAGGCGCTGCCGACGGCACCAAGCGCACTCCGGTCGATGTGACAGTTAACGCAGACGACGCTTCTATCGACATCACCGACGAGGCTGTGTCGTTCTTCTCCCTCACCCTCGGCAAGCAAGGCGGCTGGGGCCTCTACGAAAGCGCTGTCAATAACTTCCTTTCGTACACCGGCACGAGCGGCAACCGTATCGACACCTCGACCGACTTCTACGAATGGGTAATCAGCTTCACTGAAGGCAATGCCAAGATCGTTCCCTCCACGGCATCAAATTATTACATTCAGTACAATGTGAGCGGCACCAGCCCGATGTTCCGTTGCTACAAGTCGGGCCAGCAGCCTGTGCAGATATATCAGGAGGTGGTGACCACACCTTCGGTGCCTCTGTCGCTGACGGCCGATAAGGAACAGCTCTATTTCGAGTCGTATGTGTACGAAGCGCCCGAGTCGCAGACGGTGACCTTCAGCTGCGCCGGCTACGGACCCAACGACCTTCTCTCGCTTGAGATTGTGAACACCCTCAACGACGACGACTTCACCATCGCCGCCAATGACGGAGCCACTACCGCCATGCGCGTCAGCCCGGCGAACCAAGTGACCGTCACCATCATGGGTAAGGCACAGGATCAGGTAGGCGCTCAATTCACCGGCACTCTCCGCGCTACGCTCGGCGACAAGGTGGTTGAGATAGGGCTCTCCCAGTATGTCGATCAGTATATTGAGACAGTCGAGGCCCCCACGGCCCTCGCTCCGAGCAACCTGCAACCCGAAAGCTTCACCGCCCGCTGGACCGCTGTGGACAATGCCGACCACTATGTGCTTGAGATTACCGAGGAGACCGAAGTGGTGCAAACCGACGACAATCGCTATAACGCATTCACCGAGCGCTTCGCCGGCTGCACCGGCACGGGCGGCAACGACAACGTCTTTAGCGGCATCTCCACCAACAAAGCTGTAAGCTCCGACAACTGCGACAACACAGGCTGGTCGTTCTACAACGCTTCGGCCGCCAGCGGGTGTGTCAGCATCGGCACCAGCCGCACTGCCGGAACTGCTATGACACCGGTTATCGACGGTGTCGAATCGACGGGACGTATCATCTTCTGCGCCGGCGCTTGGAGCAGCGATGCCACCACCATTCAGGTTACAATCACCTCGCCGGCTACCTCGGCCCGTGGCGAGTTGACTATCCTCGATGAGGAGGTTACTATTCCTCAAGGTGTGCTGGAGCAGATAACTCTCCCTTACGAATCGGACGAACAGTTCAGCACCATTCAGGTGAAATTCGCCGGGAAGCAGGCAAGCAAGAACCGCTTCTTCCTCGATGATGTCATTGTGGAGCAAGGCGAGGACAACAGCTGGACCGACGTAGAAAGCGACACTTGGGAGGTGAACAACCTCACCGACACTAGCTACACGTTCACTCACCGTCAGCCCGGCACCCACTACTCCTATCGCGTGAAGGCCGTCACGGCAAGCACGCTCGAGAGCGAGTGGTCGAACGCTGTGGAATTTGACACCCCGACGACCTATACCCCGAAGGGCGATATCAACAGCGATACCTCGGTTGACGGTTCCGACGTGTCGGCACTGCTCGAGATGGTACTTTCCGGCGGCGCCGACAACGAAGCCGCCGATATCAACGGCGACGGCTCAGTGGATGGTTCCGATGTGTCGGCACTCCTTGAGATGGTACTCTCCGGTGGTGATGAGCCGTCCGTGGCGCCTCTCTACATCGTCGGCAATGTCAATGACTGCGAATGGACTATCAGCAAGGCTGTGCAGATGACGCCCACCGAAACCGGCTACGAAGTGACTGTAGAGCTTACCGGCTACATTGACGCCTATTTCACGTTCATTACAAGCCGCGATTATGGCTGGCTCGAAACCAACAAGAGCTATCGCCTGCTTCTGGGCTTGGGAGGCACCGAGGCAATGACCGTAGGCAACCCCGTGTCGTTCCAATGGCCCGACGGTCGCGACGTGGAAGGCGTGCAGTACCTGCCTCTCGGCACATATCGCTTCGTGGTCAATAATGCTGAACAGACGATTACAGCCTACGCCGCGCAATAAGCTTATCCTTAAGCAACTCTGATACATCGCATCCGCTCCCGAGCCTCGGGGGCGGATGCCTTTTGTAGGGTTGCGCATGCCTAAAGATTGTTGTATATTTACCGATGGAATTGACGTCATAACTATGAAAGCAACTGAATTAAATGCCGAAATCCTCCGCAACATGAGTATCGTTGTGGAAGACGAGTCTTTAACCAAGCAGTTGGCGCGTTATCTTCGAAGGCTTGTGGCAAAGAAGAATGACTCAACGCTAATGACGAAGGAGAAATTTTTAGGACTTGTGGAGAAAGCGGAGGAACAGTACTCACATGGCGAATACTATGAAATTTCGCCCGATGAGGATTTGTCAACTCAGATGAGGAGGC
Organism: uncultured bacterium; assembly: GCA_946184715.1. Lineage (GTDB taxonomy): Bacteria > Bacteroidota > Bacteroidia > Bacteroidales > Muribaculaceae > CAMHGU01. The sequence continues at coordinate 5,597 of CAMHGU010000152.1, forward strand.
TCGGCTACAATGTATAAAGTTATAGCCACGAAGGAAGCACTCGACGGATTAGCTC
>CAMHGU010000153.1 GCA_946184715.1 uncultured bacterium
ATCATAGGCGAAGACTCTTGGGGCCTTCTGAAACTCGACCTGATGCTCAAGCACGAGCCCGACAAAGTGGACAAGCTCATCGCCGAGGGCGACCTGCTCGACTACCTGATGGAATACGCCGTGCAATGCGACAGCTCGGTGGCCCGCCTCATCGAAGAGGGCCTCACCGCCTCCGAGGCCAACGCCGAGCAAGAGCGCCTCATCGCCGGCGCCTACGAGCAGAAATAAGCCGATACAATCGGGAGTTTTTCACGATCAACCCATAGCCCTATGCCCGACGAAATCCTCGACAGCGCCGCTACGGAGCAGCCCGCGCCGCGCCCCGTGGCGCCCACCCCCATCGCCGACGCCCCCATAGCCACCGCCAAGAGCGCCACCGCCAAGAAGCGCAAGAGCACCACCCAAAAAAGCAGCTCCAAGAAGCGCTCCTCCTCCAAGAAGAGCACCTGGGAGCCGATACGCGGCGTCAACATATCGTGGCGCAAACTCTTAGGCATCGACCGCTGGAGCCGCAAGACCGGCATCCCCACCACCCAAGCCGGAGTGGAGCGCAAGCTCGGCAAGTGGCTCCTCGACTGGCTCCGCGGCCTCTTCACCCGCAAGAAATAGCGGCGTCCTCCTCAGGCGGCACCAGCCGCCGTGCTCCTCAGCCCTTGGCTATCTGAGAAATTCTCCGTATCTTTGCCACTGGAAACAACACTAAGCCAAGATATGAGTAAAAGCAACAAGAAAGAGGAGCTACGGCTCCGCGACGCGGTGAAGCAGTACTTCGCCGACAGCCAGAGCAACACTCCCGTGAATTATAAGCAGGTGGCCGCCGCCATAGGCGCCACCCAATCAGTGCTCCGCCTCAAGGTGTTTGAGCTCCTCGAAGAGATGGCCGACGCCGGCGAGCTCACCGAGGTGTCGCCCGGCCGCTACCGCCCGCAAGGTCGCCAGAACGCCCCCACGCTCGGCACCTTCCGCCGCCTCAGCAACGGCAAGAACTTCGTAATCCTCGACGGCGACGAAGAGCAGCAAGCCATCTTCGTGGCCGAGCGCAATTCGCGCCACGCCCTCAACGGCGACAAGGTGCGCGTGCGCATGGCGGCCCACCGCCGCGGCTTCGAGCCCGAGGCCGAGGTGATGGAGATTGTGGAGCGAAAGGAGCAGACCTTCATCGGCACCCTCAAAGTAGATCGCTACTACGCCCACCTCATCCCCGACAGCCGCTACCTCGCCACCGACATCTTCATCCCGCTCAACGAGCTCAAAGGCGGCGTCACCGGCGACAAAGCCCTCGTGGAGATTACCGAGTGGCCCGCCGAAGCCAATAGCCCTACAGGCCGCATCATCGACATCCTCGGCACCACCGGCGACAACGACACCGAGATGTGTGCCGTCCTCGCCGAGTTTGGCCTCCCCTACAAATACCCCGAAGACGTGGAACGCGCCGCCGACAAGATAGAGCCGGGCATCACCCCCGACGAGGTGGCCAAGCGACGCGATATGCGCTCCGTCACTACAATGACTATCGACCCGGCCGACGCCAAAGACTTCGACGACGCCCTCTCGCTCCGACGCCTCGACAACGGCCACTGGGAAGTGGGCGTACACATCGCCGACGTCACCCACTACGTCACCCCCGGAAGCATCATCGACCGCGAAGCCTACGACCGCGCCACCTCCGTGTATCTCGTGGACCGAACAGTGCCGATGCTCCCCGAGCACCTCTGCAACGAGATTTGCTCCCTCCGACCCGACGAGGACAAGCTCACCTTCTCCTGCATCTTCGAGATGGACGACGACGCACAAGTCATCGCCCACTCTATCGAGCGCACCGTAATACGCAGCAACCGCCGCTTCGCCTACGAAGAGGCGCAAGCCATCATCGAAACCGGCGCCGGCGACTTCGCCGCCGAGCTGAAAACCCTCGATTCCCTCGCTAAAAAACTGCGAGCTCGACGATTCGAAGAAGGCTCCGTCGATTTCGACCGTGTGGAGATGGGATTCGACATCGACGAGAAAGGACGACCCATCGCCGTACACATCAAGGAGTCGAAAGACGCTAATAAGCTCATCGAAGAGTTTATGCTCCTGGCCAACCGCTACGTGGCCGAGAGCATAGGCAAAGTGGAAGGCCCCCGCAAGAAAGCCAAAGCGATGGTGTATCGCGTGCACGGCGAACCCGACCAGGAGAAACTCGCCGACCTCGCCGTCATAGCCTCGCGCTTCGGCCACCACCTCGAGACCCACGGCAATATGCTCACCGTCAACCGCTCCATCAACGAGCTTATCCGCGCCATCAAGGGGCGCCCCGAGGAGAACCTCATCGCCACCCTCTCCATCCGCTCGATGGCCAAAGCCATCTACTCCACCAACAACATAGGCCACTACGGCCTCGGCTTCCACTACTACACCCATTTCACCTCGCCCATACGCCGCTACCCCGATATGATGGTACACCGCCTCCTGGCCCGCTACGCCGACGGCGGCCGCTCCGAAGCCCTCGACCGCCTCGAAGACCGCTGCAAGCACTCCAGCGAGCAGGAACAGCTCGCCGCAAGCGCCGAGCGCGCCTCCATCAAGTACAAGCAGGTGGAATATATGGGCGAAAGGCTCGGCGAGGTGTTCGACGGCACTATCTCGGGCGTCACCGAGTGGGGCCTCTACGTGGAGCTTAACGACAACAAATGCGAAGGTATGGTCCCCGTGCGCGAGCTCGACGACGACTACTACGAATACGACGAGAAGAACTACTGCCTCATAGGCCGCGCCACCGGCCACCGCTACCAGCTCGGCGACCCCATCACCATCCAGGTGGCCCGCGCCGACCTCCTGCGCCGACAGCTCGACTTCGCCCTCATCGACGACCGCCATCAGCCCGACCCCGACCTCAAGCACGCCAAGGTAATCACCGCCGAGAGCGTAGGCCTCCTCAGCGGCGACTACAGCTCCGGAGCCAAGGGCGGCCACGGGTCCAAGCACGGCCCCTCCGACCGCACCCGCCAGAGCCGTAACCACTACGAGGGCACCGACCACATGGCCCGCCAAGCAGCCAAGAGCCGAAAGAAGAACTTCAAGAACGAGCGCAACTCCGGCAAGCCCGACCGCAAAGGCAAAGGCAAAGGCCGTGGCCGCCATTGACCCCCGGCATCACCCCCTATAGTCACTATAGCCACTATAGATACTATATTTAGTAGAAAATTTTGAGCATTTGCAGAAAATCAGTATCTTTGCGTGCTTGAAACCGCCGATGCAAGTCCACCACGCCCCTGAGGGCCTCAGCAAAGGACTTGACTATTGGCACTACTATTGTGTGAACAAACAAAACAACAAATAAACTCGTAATGGCAACATTAGAAAAAATCAGAAATCGCTCAGCACTGCTGATCGCCGTCATCGGTCTCGGCCTCCTGGCTTTCATTCTCGGTGACGCATTCTCCTCGAGCCGCTCGTTTCTCGGCATCGGCTCCACTTTAGCAAAGGTCAATGGCCAGAAAATCGACATCCAGGATTTCCAAGCCAAGTACAACGAAATGTCGGAAGGGCGCAACAACGCCGATGTTGACCCCTCGGCCCTCCAGCAAGAGGTACTCGACCAGATGATTAACGAAAAGCTCCTTGAGAAGGCCTACAAAGACCTCGGCATCAACGTCAGCGATGCCTTCCTGAGCGACCTTCTGATAGGCAAATACGCCGACCGCGGCCCCGCCGCCCAGCTCGCCCAGCAAGCCGGTGCAGCCTCGCCCGCCGAGCTCCACGATATGATTTTCAACCCGGCCAAGTATCAGCTCACCGCCGAGCAGGTGGCTCCGCTCCGCGCCCAGTGGCTCGAGATTGAGGACGAAGCCGCCCAAAGCATCAAGCAGCAGCTCATGCAGAACCTCCTCGACGGCGCCCTCCAGGCCAACGACATCGACCGCGAAGCCGTGCGCGCCGAGAGCAATATATATAAGGTGACTCTCGCCAAGAAAGACCTTACTGCCATCGACGCCAGCAAGATTGAGGTAAGCGATGCTGAAATCCAAGCTCTCTACAACAAGGAGAAGAACCAGCACCGCCTCTCCGCCGAGGTGCGCAAGGTGAGCTTCATCACCGTCGATGTGGTCCCCAGCCAGAAAGACCGCGCCGATGCCGACACCCTCTTCAATAAGGTGGTAGCCGACCTCCGCGTCAGCGAAGGCGTTGAGGCCGCCAACCAGAACGGCGAAGTCAACGTCGAAGAGCAGACCGTGCTCCTCTCGAAGCTCAACAACCAGGCCCGCAAGGACTTCCTCGCCAGCGCTGCCCCCGGCGCCGTAAGCCCCATCGAGCGCACAGGCGACAACCTCTCAGTAGTCAAGCTCCTCAACACGAAGACCGAAGTGGACTCGCTCCGCGTGGAGATGGTCCTCGCCCCGGGTAAGAAGTCGGCTCAGGACAGCATCCTCGCTATGCTCAACGCCGGCACCCCCATCGACGAAATCAAGAAGACCTTCAAGGACGTGGAAGCCAACCCCGAAGCCGCTTGGCTCAACGTCATGAACGTCAACCCCACCGAGAAAGAAGCCAAGGATAAGCTCCTGGCCGCCGGCAGCGAATACTTCATCCTCGTCGGCAACGACGAGACCGGCGCCCAGATTGCCCGCGTGGTAGAGCGCAAGGCCCCCAAGACCCAGTACGAAATCGCTATCGTATCCTATAAGGTGCTCCCCAGCGAAACCACCAAGAACGCCCTCCTCGACCAGCTCCAGGAGTTCATCAACAAGAACAACACTGCCGAAGCGTTCCAGAAGAACGCCGCAGCAGCAGGCTACCAGGCCGTTGAGTCGTTCATCACCGCCGATATGTCGCAACTCGGCTTCGTGCCCGACCTCGGCGCTGCCGAGCGCTACAGCCGCCGCCTCGCCGGCGTCAACGGCGGCATCAACAACACCCGCCGCGCCATCCAGTGGGCTTTCAAGGCCAACAAAGGCCAAGTGTCGCCCATCTTCGACAAGGAGAACAAGGACAAATACTTCGCCATCGCTCTTGCCGACATCACTCCCAAGGGTCTTGTGCCCGTCACCGACGCTTCGCTCCGCCAAGAGCTGACAGCCAAAGTGCGCAAGGAGAAAGCCGCTGAGCAGCTCGTGAAGCAGTATGCCGGCAAAGCCTCCGACATCGCCGGCTACGCCACCGCAATGCAGGTACAGGCCGACACCACCACCGTCAACTTCGGCAGCAGCATGATCGAGCGCTTAGGTCGCGACGCCAAGCTCGCCGGTATCGTTGCCGGTGCCCAGCAAGGCAAGCTCGTAGGCCCCGTGGCAGGCGACAACGGCGTGTACGTCTTCACCCTCAACGGCGTCGATGCCGACGGCCCGAAGCTCAGCGACGAGCAGGCCGGACAGCGCGCTCGCCAGTTTGGCGCTATCGCCGCCCGCAACTTCGTCACCATCATGCGCCAGAAGGCCACAATCGACAACAACATAGGCAAGTTCTACAACAACCAGGACTAATCCCCTATCCCACCCATATCGCGCGAGGGCCGCACGCCGTAACAGGCACGCGGCCCTCGCCGCCATAACTCCCATAACTCCCAT